>JBJTHI010000033.1:0-16309 GCA_046094425.1 Burkholderiales bacterium
GCACAGTACAGGTTCAATCGCCGCTTCAATCTCAGCTCCATCTTGCCCCGCCTCTTGCGGGCCGCTTGCCTCACTACCCCTCGCAACGCCAGGTTCATTCGTGCAGCTGAGGTTTGTCGCTAATCAGGTGAGTTCTTGAATTCGGCTTATCCTGAACATGTTGCGGGCTTGGTTGTTGAGTTGGCACTCGGGGATATATCCCTTTCAGCCAATGCCTGCAACAACTTCCTCCACTTGCTCAACTTTTTTCCCGGACAGCAGTGCGCCTTCGCGGGAATGACGGCGTCTTGGACGGGTGATCGTTGGCACATTAGTTTGAATTGCACCCCAACACCACACTAGCCCGCCTAGTTCAAATTTCCCCAGCGCCCTGCGCTTCTCAAAGCTTCGAACCACAACAAACTCAACAGGCCGAGCCCGGCAGCCAAGGCCAGATGCATCGGCTGCAAGGGCGAAAATCGCAACACCTCCTGTGCCCACGGAAGATACAAAGCGGCCAGCAACATCACCAGGGTGAAGCCCAGCACCATCCACAGCCTGCGATTGGGGTTGCGCAGTGAGGTCCACAGCGGCTGCGACATGGAGCGGTTGCACAAAATCAGCATCAGGTTGCACACCACCAGCACCGTGAAGGCAAAAGCCCGCGACTGTTCAACCGACAAAGCCGTTTGCGTCCAGACGAAAGAAACCAATACCAGGGCCAGCACGCCCAGCCCCTGCAGCAGCGCCAAGCCCAAGGTTCGGCCACCGAAGAGCGCGGCGTTGGTATCGCGCGGTGGGCGTTGCATCACGTCACCTTCTGCGGGTTCGCTCTCAAACGCCAGCGAGGAGGTCGGGCCAATGATCAGCTCCAAGAACGCAATGTGCATGGGGTAGAGCAGCGCCGGCCACCCCAGCAGCACGGGCAGCAAGGCCATGCCCGCAATCGGCACATGCACGGCCAACAGGTAAGACATGGACTTACGCAGGTTGTCAAAAATGCGCCGCCCAACGCGCACCGCCGACACGATTGACGAAAAGTCGTCGTCCACCAACACGAGTGACGCCGCCTCACGCGCCACATCGGTGCCGCGCCCGCCCATGGCGATGCCCACATGGGCTGCGCGCAGCGCGGGGGCATCGTTGACGCCATCGCCCGTCATGGCCACCACCTCGCCTCGCGCTTTCAGGGCTTGCACGATGCGCAGCTTTTGTTCCGGCGCAATACGTGCGCAAACGCTGACATGGGCCAGGCGCTGTTGCAATGTGTCGTCGTCCATGGCCGCCATCTCGTCACCGGAGAGCACCGCTGCCACGTCACCGCACGTGGACTCCAGCAGCCCGGCTTGTTGCGCAATGGCACGCGCCGTGGCGGGATAGTCGCCCGTGATCATCAGCACCCGAATGCCAGCGGCGTGGCTCTCGGCCATGGCCGCAGGAACCTCGGCACGCACAGGATCGGACAAGCCCAGCAAACCCATGAAGCTGAAGTTGAAATCATGTTCGGTACTCGGCCAGTCACTTCCTTCAAACCGCGCTTCAGCCACCGCCAACACCCGCAAGCCCTGAGCAGCCAGTGCGTTCACCGCAGCAGCGATGCGGCCTGCTGTGGCGGGGTCGAGATGGCATAAATCCACCACTGCCTCGGGCGCACCCTTGGCCGCCACCACCTGCACGCCGCCCTTATCCGAAGCCCACACATGCGACATCGCACGCAACGCAGGGGTGAGCGCATAGGTTTGCACCAGCCGCCAGTCCCGGTGCAGGTGTTCGGTGTGCGCCAAAAACCGTTGGCCGAGTTCGTGAAATGCTTTCTCCATGGGGTCGAAGGGCTCGGCCACGCTGGCCAAAATGGCGTACTCCACCAAGGTGTGGAAGGCCTCGGGCAACTCATCGTGCGTGACGGTTGCCACCGCCAACTGGGCATCCAGCGCCACACCACCGGCCACCAGGTGTGACACCGTCATGCGGTTCTCGGTCAAGGTGCCGGTCTTGTCGCTGCAAAGTACCGTGGTGGCGCCCAGTGTTTCGATGGCGTTGATGCGTCGGGTCAACACACCCTCACGCGCCAGGCGGCGCGCGCCCAGGGCGGGAAACACCGTCAACACCACCGGATACTCTCCGGGCAACAAGGCCATGGCCAGCGCAATGCCAGCCAGCAGCGCCTCCAACCAGTCGCCGCGCAAAACACCATGCACCACCAGGGTCACACTCAAGGCCAAGGCGAGCAGGGCCAGGTTGCGAACCAGGAGCGCAGTTTGTTTTTGCAATGGCGAGCGTTCAGTCATCACCTGGCCCAGCGCCGTTCCGATGCGGCCGATGGCACTGTGTGCGCCGGTGGCGATGACACGGGCCAGCGCCTGTCCCTGCACCACCAGCGTCCCGGCGTAAACCGTCGGTAGCTGATCGCCGCCGGGTTGCAGCCGAGTGCTCAGCAACTCTTTTTGGGCGTCAGCGGCTGCGGTCTCGAACGACACCCAGGCCGGTGCTGGCGATGCCGTTTTGTCCACGGGCATGGCCTCGCCGGTGAGCAGTGATTCGTCCACACGCAGCCCGCTGTCTTGCAGCAACCAGGCGTCGGCGGGCACCCGGTCGCCTTCGTTCAGTTGCAGAAGGTCACCCCGCACCACATCCCGGCTCGTGATGCGCTGGGGTTGGCCGTCACGAACCACCAAGGCGCGCGGACTGGTCAAGTCGCGCAAGGCTTCAATGGCGCGTTCGGTTTTGCCTTCTTGGTACAAGGTCAGCGCCAAGGTCACCAGCACCACACCAAACAAACTCAAGCCCTCTTGCAGATCCCCAAACACGACGTAAAGCGTGCCTGCGGCCAGCAGCAGCAAGAACATGGGTTCGCGTAAGGTTTCGACGGCGATACGCCAGTGGCTGCGACGCAGACCGCCTGGCAGCACATTGGCACCTTCTTGCTGCAGGCGCATCGCCGCATGAGAGGCAGACAGCCCGAATTCGTCATCACTTCGCATGGGCGCAGGCACAGTGCATCACAGCAGGGGCCTACTCATTTGGAACAAACACCCACAACAAAAGATAGAGCAACAATCCCGCGCCGCCGAAGAGCAACAACACCGAGAACAGCAGGCGTGCCAACCAAGATTCCATGCCCGTGGCAGCTGAGATGCCACCGCACACCCCAGCAACCCAGCGGTCACTGCGGCTGCGCCGCAGGGCGTTGAGCGAGGTCACGGCTTGCAATGACGCGTCGTTCCCTGTCGGGATGGTGCTGTTCAGCAGCCGGGCTTTGGCGCGCACGAATTCCTCGTCGGACAACCCGCCGCGTTGATGCAGCTCGTGCAACTTGTTCAGTTCTTCAGTCAACAACATGACACCCTCCTTGATGCACCGCCCATGCTGAGGTTTGCAGCTTGGCCGTTGTTTGATCTGGCGCAAGCAAGGGACTATCAGGGCGCGAATGCTTGACCTGCATCAACGCGTCAAGGGGCGAAACGCAGTCTCATAGCCCGCGTCAGCAAACAACCAGGAGACCACCATGAACCGCTTAATAGGAAAAGTCGCTATCGTCACCGGTGCCGCATTGGGCCTCGGTGCTGCCATGGCCACCCGCATGGCCGAAGAAGGTGCCGCTGTCGCTTTGTTGGATCAACTCGATGCGCAAGGAAAAGCCCTGGCCCAGGCCTTACAAGCCCGCGACCTGCGAGCCGAGTACTGGCATTGCGATGTGAGCAGCGAAGCGCAAGTTAAAACCGTGTTCGACCAAGTCGCCAAGCACTTTGGTCACCTCGATACCGTGGTGAACAACGCCGGGGTGGCCGGGGTAAACAAACCCACCCACGAAGTCACGGAAGCCGAATGGGACTGGGTACAGAACATCAATGTGAAGGGGGTGTTCTTTGGCACCAAACATGCCATTGCCCACCTACGCCAAGCCGGGGGCGGCAGCATCATCAACCTGTCCTCCATCTATGGTTTGGTCAGCGCCCCCGATGTGCCGCCCTACCACGCCTCCAAAGGCGCGGTGCGTTTGATGACCAAAACCGATGCGCTCTTGTATGCCGCTGACAGAATCCGCGTCAATTCCATCCACCCCGGTTTTATCTGGACACCGATGGTGGAGAAACACCTGGGCTCAACCCCCGATCTGGACGCCGCGCGGCAAGCCGTCGGCGCGCTGCACCCCCTGGGCCACATGGGCGAGCCCGACGACATCGCATGGGGCGCGGTTTACCTGGCCAGCGACGAGGCCAAGTTTGTGACGGGGACGGAGTTGGTGATTGATGGAGGGTATACGGCGCGGTGAAAGGCCCCGCTGATTCACGTTGGCCAGTGTTGTCGGCACCAAACCGCCACTGCCAACCGTTGCTCTTGGGTGAAATGCAGCCCCAACTTGCTGCGCCGCCACAGCACATCGTCGCTGCTTCGCGCCCATTCAAAGTTGTGCAAATACCGCAGTTCACCTTCGTGCAAATCACCGGCCACCACAGCGCCTAAGCCGCCGTCCAAAATGACGGCGGCGCGTGAGCCGTAGGCGCGGGCCAGTCGGTGCAGCAAGGCGCGCGACTGTGTGGGGTACTTCTGCGCCAAGGCTTGTTCAAAGCGGGAGAAGTCGGTGTCGGGACGGTGGGCTTCGCGTATCCAGGCGCTCAGGTCGCCACCCGGCAGCGGTGCGTTGTCGTGCGTCCAGGGGCCTAGTGTTGCACCCAGCAGCGGGGCCAGCAGGTTGGCCGCTTCTTCGGCCAGTTTGCGGCAGGTGGTGATCTTGCCGCCCCATACCGAGAGCAGTGGCGCGCCGTCTTGGGTCAATTCCAGGGCGTAGTCGCGGGTGACTTGGCTGGCCGCTTTGCCACCGCTTGAGCCCTCCTCGTCCAGCAAGGGCCGGACACCGCTGTAATGCCAGACGACATCGCTGGGCAACACGGGTTTTTCAAAGTAACGGCTGGCTTGTTCGCACAGGTAGGTGATCTCGGCTTGGTCGATGGTGAGATCGCCCGGTGGCCCCAGGTGTTCAACGTCCGTGGTGCCGATCAAGGTGAAGTGTTGTTCGTACGGGATGGCGAAGATGATGCGCTGGTCGGGGTTTTGAAAAATATAGGCATGGTCGTGGGCGAAACGCTGTTTGACCACGATGTGGCTGCCTTTGACCAAACGCAGTTTGCGCGGGGGTGTGGCGGTGCGGGCGGTGTCCACACAGTGTTGGTTCAAAAACTGCGCGGCCCAAGGCCCGGCCGCATTGACCACGGCGCGGGCTTGAAGCGATCGCGTCTCGCCCGAGGCAGCGGTGAGCTCAACAGCCCAGGCGCCGGGCCCACGTTCGGCGCGTGTACATGCCCAGCGTGTAAGCACCTGCGCTCCACGCTCATGGGCATCCAAGGCGTTCAACACGACAAAACGCGCGTCATCCACCCAGCCGTCGGAGTACACAAAACCTTGGGTGTACCGCGGCTTGAGTGGCACGCCCGCAGGGTGCTTGCGCAAGTTCACCCCGCGCGAATCACGCAGCACTTCGCGGCGGGCCAGGTGGTCGTACAAAAACAATCCCAGGCGAATCATCCAAGCGGGGCGCATGCCGTCGTCGTGGGGCATGACAAAACGCAGCGGCCACATGATGTGGGGCGCGCTTTTAAGCAACACCTCACGTTCGGCCAGCGCCTTGCGCACCAGCAAAAACTCGCGGTGCTCCAAGTAACGCAGGCCGCCGTGGATGAGTTTGGTGCTGCTGGACGAGGTGTGCTGGGCCAGATCGTCTTTCTCACAGAGCAACACCTTCAAACCGCGCCCGGCCAAGTCGCGTGTGATGGCAGCGCCGTTGATGCCGCCGCCCACCACCAGCGCGTCGAAGGTCGTTGTATTCATGGGGGTTGATTCTCACCGCAAGCGCTGAGTCTTGACTCCCCGGGATGCCCCCAATCAGAAAGTGGCAGAACCGCTCAACAATCAAGCGATGTTCCTGTTCGGAAGCTCACCATGACCGCCCCCACCCACCTGCTCGCCCTGGATCAAGGCACGTCCAGCTCCCGCGCCATCGTGTTCGATTTGTCGGGGAATATGGTGGCCAGCGCACAGCGCGAGTTCACTCAGTTTTTCCGCCAGCCCGGTTGGGTGGAACACGACGCCCATGAAATTTGGGCCAGCCAACTCGCCACCGCCCAAGAAGCGCTGGCCAAGGCTGGCATTCATGCAACCCAAGTGGCCGCTGTGGGCATCACCAACCAGCGTGAAACCACAGTGCTGTGGAACCGGCGCACCGGGCAAGCGGTGCACCGGGCCATCGTTTGGCAAGACCGGCGCACCGAGCCGCTTTGCGCCGAACTGCGGGCACGTGGCCTGCAAGCCTTGGTGCGCGACAAAACCGGGCTGGTGATCGACCCCTACTTCTCAGGCACCAAACTCAAGTGGCTGCTCGACCATGTGCCCGATGCGAGGGCGGCGGCGCAGCAGGGCGAGTTGGCTTTTGGCACGGTGGACAGTTGGTTGCTATGGAACCTCACGCGCAGCAGCACCAGCGCAGGCGTGCATGCCACCGATGTCAGTAACGCCTCACGCACCCTGCTGTTCAACCTACACACCCAAGACTGGGACGACGAACTGCTGGCTTTGCTGGACATTCCACGCGAGGTCTTGCCCAGCGTGCGGCCTTCGAGTCATCTGTTCGGCCACACGGCAGCCACTTTGTTGGGCGCAACGATGCCCATTGGGGCTCTGGTGGGCGACCAACAAAGTGCCCTCTTCGGTCAAGCCTGTTTCACCCCCGGTTTGGCGAAAAACACCTATGGCACCGGTTGTTTCATGTTGATGCACAGCGGGCAACAGGTGCTCTCGTCCAGCAATGGGCTCATCAGCACACAAGCCGCGCAAACCACAGTGCCGCAGTTCGCCATGGAAGGCAGTGTGTTCATGGGTGGGGCGGTGGTGCAGTGGTTGCGTGATGGGCTCAAGGCGATTGAATCGAGCAGCCAAGTGCAAGCCTTGGCCGACAGCGTGCCGGACAGCGGCGGCGTCATCATGGTGCCGGCTTTTGTCGGCCTGGGTGCACCTTACTGGCTACCAGATGTACGCGGTGCCATCTTGGGCCTCACACGCGGCAGCACCACGGCCCATATTGCACGGGCGGCGCTGGAGTCCATTGCCTTTCAAAGTGCCGCCTTGCTTGCCGCCATGAACCGCGATGCAAAAGCGGCGGGTTTATCACCCGTGCGTGAACTGCGTGTGGACGGCGGTGCCAGCCGCAACAACAGCTTGATGCAGTTTCAAGCCGATGTGCTGGGCATTCCCGTGCTGCGCCCCCAAGTGAGCGAAACCACGGCCTTGGGTGCCGCGTGGCTGGCGGGTTTGGCTGGCGGCGTATACCGCAACCCAGACGAGGTAGCACGGCTGTGGCAACTGGAACGCCGATTTGAGCCCCAAATGCCCAGTGCAGACGCCGCCGAGTTATTGGCCCGCTGGGAACGAGCTGTGCGGCAGACGGTGAGTGCCTGAGACGCCCTCCAGCATTAACCCCAGGCCATACGCCCAACCAAGCCGCCTCCTAGAATTCGCCAAACTCTAGGAAACGCACTCCCATGGTTCCTCACCTTGTCACCGCACTCACAGGCCCCATTAACGAGTTAGAGCAGCGCATTTTGGAATCGCTGCCGGCGATTGAACGCTGGTTTCGCTTGGAGTGGATGGAGCACACGCCGCCCTTCTACACATCGGTGGACTTACGCAATGCTGGATTCAAGCTGGCCCCGGTGGACACCAATCTATTCCCCGGTGGCTTCAACAACCTCACGCCCGAAATGCTGCCCTTGGCCGTGCAGGCGGCCATGGCCGCCGTGGAAAAAATTTGCCCCGAAGCCAAGAACTTGCTCTTGATTCCGGAGAAGCACACACGCAACACGTTTTACTTGATGAATGTGGCGCGGCTGAAGCAAATTTTTCATCAAGCGGGTTTGAATGTGCGGCTGGGCACGCTGGACGACAACATCCAGGCGCCCACCGACATCGAGTTGCCCGATGGCAGCTCACTCACCGTAGAACCCTTGGTGCGCACGCGAGGCCGCATCGGGCTGAAGAATTTCGACCCCTGCACCGTGTTGTTGAACAACGATTTATCGGCCGGCATTCCCAAAATTTTGGAGAACCTGCACGAGCAGTATTTGTTACCACCGCTGCATGCAGGCTGGGCGGTACGCCGCAAAACCAAACACTTTCAAGCCTACGAGGAGGTAGCCAAGAAGTTTTCTAAGCTGCTGGGCATGGATCCTTGGCTCATCAACCCCATGTTCTCAGGCTGCGGCAAAGTGAACTTTTCTGATGGCACGGGCAGCGAGTGTTTGATGACCCACAGCGAAGCACTGCTCACCAAAATCAAACGCAAGTACAAGGAATACGGCATCAACGAGAAGCCGTTTCTCATTGTCAAAGCCGACGCGGGCACCTATGGCATGGGCATCATGACGGTACGAGACCCCAAAGACCTGGCCGACCTGAACCGCCGCGCACGCAACAAAATGAGCGTCATCAAAGATGGCCAAGAGGTCAGCGAAGTCATCTTGCAAGAAGGCGTGCCCACCAACGAGAGGGTGAACGATGCGGTGGCCGAACCGGTTGTCTACATGATTGACCGCTATGTGGTGGGCGGCTTTTACCGTGTGAACGCCGAACGTGGCATCGACGAAAACCTGAACTCACCAGGAGCGAGTTTTGTGCCGCTGGCGTTCGCGGAGTCCAACCAATTGCCTAAGCTGGGCGTGAAGCCCGGGGCCAGTGCACCCAACCGTTTTTACATGTATGGCGTGGTCGCCAGGTTGGCCATGTTGGCCGCAAGCTACGAGCTGGAGGCCACCGATCCCGAGGCCGAGGTCTACGACTGAACAAGAAAGTGAGTGCATGCCCTCTCCATTGGCTTGGTGCTCAATAGGCTTCATGCTGCGTCATTGAGAGCGGCAAAAAAACAAGGGTTGAAGGCGAGTTGCTGCGCCGCAACAAACAAAAGCGGCACCGTGCTTCAAACGGCCTGCGTCGGGCGCACAATCTCATCCCCTCGTTGTATGGCTGCCGCTGGTCGGCTGGCCCTTGTTTCGTGAACCAGACCCGTCCTGCCTCTAGCCTGGCCGCCCTGACCTTGGGTGCCGTGGGTGTCGTCTACGGCGACATTGGAACCAGCCCCCTCTACGCTTTGAAGGAAATGTTCTCTCACGGTCGTGTGCCGCTGACCGAAGAGAACATCTACGGCATTTTGTCTCTGGTGTTTTGGACACTCACCGTGGTGGTGTCCCTCAAGTACGTGATGCTGATTCTGCGCGCCGACAACAATGGTGAAGGAGGCCTGATCGCGATGCTGGCCTTGGCCTCGCAGGCGGTGAAAGACAAACCGGTGATGCGCGGACGGCTGTTGATCTTGGGCATTTTCGGCACGGCGATTTTTTTTGGCGACGGCGTGATCACCCCAGCCATCACGGTGCTGGGTGCAGTGGAAGGTTTGGAGGTGGCCGCACCGGGTTTGAACCAATATGTGGTGCCAGTGAGTTTGGCCATCTTGACGGCGCTGTTTTTGGTGCAACGCCACGGCACTGCAAGCATTGGCAAATTTTTCGGCCCCATCACCGTGGTGTGGTTCTTGGCGCTGGCCTGGTTGGGCGTGATTCACATCGTGGACAACCCCGTCGTCTTCGCTGCCTTGAGTCCGCACTACGCCGTGAGCTTCATGCTGGGACACCCAGGCATCACTTTCATTGCCCTGGGCTCCATCGTCTTGTGTGTGACCGGTGCCGAGGCGCTGTATGCCGACATGGGCCACTTTGGCAAAAAACCCATCCGACTGGCTTGGTTTCTGTTGGTCATGCCCGCGCTGGTGCTCAACTATTTCGGTCAAGGTGCCATGCTGCTGGCCGATCCGTCCAAGGTCAACAACCCTTTCTTTGAGATGGCACCAGGCTGGGCCTTGTACCCCCTCATTGGCCTGGCCGCTTGCGCAGCGGTGATTGCTTCGCAAGCCCTCATCACCGCCGCGTTCTCGGTGACCAAACAAGCCATTCAATTGGGTTACCTGCCCCGCCTGCGCATCTTGCACACCTCGGTGCGTGAAACGGGTCAAATTTACGTGCCCTTCGTCAACTGGAGTTTGTTCTTGTGCATCGTGGCGGCGGTCACGGTGTTCAAGTCCAGCGGTGCCTTGGCCTCGGCCTATGGCATTGCGGTGACGATAGACATGCTCATCACCACCACCATGACCTTCTTCGTGATTCGTTATGGTTGGAAATACCCCTGGTGGCTGTGCGTGGCCGCGACCGGCTTTTTCTTTGTGGTGGACTTCACCTTCTTCGCTGCCAACATCATCAAGGTGCTGGACGGAGGCTGGTTCCCCCTGCTCATC
Source organism: Burkholderiales bacterium (assembly GCA_046094425.1). GTDB lineage: Bacteria > Pseudomonadota > Gammaproteobacteria > Burkholderiales > Burkholderiaceae_C > JANPCX01. Next base: position 10,310 of record JBJTHI010000033.1, read on the forward strand.
GGCGCCGTGATGTTCTTGCTGATGATGACCTGGAAACAAGGCCGCACCTTGATGCGCGAGCGCCTGCGAGACGATGCCATTGAACTCAAAGGTTTCCTGGAAGCCGTGTTTGTCAGCCCCCCCACCCAAGTGGAGGGCACGGCCGTGTTTTTGGTCGCCGACCAAGGCATCACCCCCAACGCTTTACTGCACAACCTCAAACACAACAAGGTGGTGCATGAAACCAATTTGTTCGTCACGGTGAAACACCACGAGGTGCCTTGGATCAGTTTCGACAAACGCTGCGAAGTGGAATCCTTGGGCCACAACTGCTGGCAAGTCACCATGAATTTTGGTTTCAAAAACGAGCCCGATGTGCCCGAAGCACTCAAGCTGCTGCAAGGGCGTGGCATTGAGGTGGACGAGATGCAGACGAGCTATTTTCTGTCGCGTGACATCGTCATCCCCGTCATGGGCGAAGGCATGCATTTGTGGCGCGAGAAGCTCTTTGCCAGCATGCACCACAACGCCGCTGGTGCCGCAGACTTCTTGAACCTGCCCACCAACCGTGTGGTGGAGTTGGGTTCCAAGGTGGAAATCTAAGCGCCTGTTTCGAGTGACTACCCGGTGACCAAACGCAACCGCGTCTTCATCGGAGTGTTGCTGGCCTACGTCTTGGGCGTGGGCTTTTTGATGCACCGCTTGCTGGGCGACATTGACCCGCGTTACCGAGAATCCGCCGAAGAATCCTTGGTAGAAACTGCGCATTTGTTGGCCACGTCGCTGGAAGTGGCTTCCAAGCAAGACGGCTTGCAGGCCCACTTGCTGCGGCCGGTGTTTCAAGCGCTGGAAACCCGGCGTTTTGAAGCCAACATCTTCGGTTTTGAAAAAACCCGCGTGGAGTTGCGCGTGACCGTGGTCAACCCGCAAGGCGTGGTGCTTTACGACTCTCTAGGCCAACAAGAAGGGCGTGACCACTCACGCTGGCGCGATGTGCGTTTGGCTTTGCGCGGCGAGTACGGCGCACGCACCACGGCCGATGTAGTGGATGACCCGTCCACCACCGTCATGTACGTGGCAGCGCCGATTCACCTGGGTGGGCAAATCGCCGGTGCTGTCAGCGTAGGCAAGCCGGTGCAGAGTTTTGGTCAATATGTGGAAGCCGCTCGCCGCAAAACCATGCTCGTAGGCCTCACCTCGGTGGTGGCCATGATGCTCTTGGTGTTGATTTTGTCGGTGTGGCTGGTGCGCCCCTTCGGTTTGGTAGCCGACTATGTGCGCTATGTGCGCGCCCAGCGCAGCTTCAGCCTGCCGCGCCTGGGCCGTCGTGCCCTCGGTGTGCTCGGCGCCGCTTACGACGAAATGCGCGATGCCTTGGCGGGCCGCAACTACGTGGCTGACTATGTGCAAACCTTGACCCACGAAGTCAAAAGCCCCCTCTGTGCCATACGCGGCGCCGCCGAGTTGCTGCAAGAGCCCATGCCAGACGCTGACCGCGCCCGCTTCACCGCCAACATCGTGCGCGAAACCGAGAGGGTGCAAGAGCTGATCGACCGCATGATGGAGCTCACCGCCCTGGAGTCCCGCTGCCAACTCGACCAACCCAGCAGCATTGATTTGCGCGCCTTGGTGCAAGACGTGGTGGGCAGCCATCAAACGAGCGCTCGGGCACGTCAGGTGGATTTGCTGTGCCTGCCAGCCGAAGATGCCAACGGCGTGCCGACCGTTGAAGGCGATGCCTTCTTGCTGCGCCGCGCCTTGAGTAATTTGATCGACAACGCGGTGGACTTCTCGCCTGCTGGCGGCCGTGTCACGGTGAGCTTGACCACACGACGACGTATCGCCGAAGTCACCATACGTGACCAAGGCCCGGGCATTCCCGACTACGCGGAAGACAAGGTGTTTGAAAAGTTCTACTCCTTGGCCCGACCGCACTCACACAAAAAAGCACCGGCCTGGGCTTGTCTTTCGTCAAAGAAATTGCCGACTTGCACAGGGGACGCATCAGCTTGAAGAATGCCGAAGGGGTCGGGGCGCAGGCGGTGTTGGCTTTGCCCTTGGCTCAGTAAGTATTGGCGACCTGCTGGCGGTTCACACAGGTTTCGCGTTGTATTCCTAAGCGCTTCACGTCGGGCTTGCATGCTGCGTGGGTCAACCAATGTTTGGCCACCCATGCAGGAGAGTTTTCATGCGCATCAACCCCAACCCCGAGTCTTCTACCACCGCCGCAGCCAGGGTGCTGTGGTGTGTGCTTGTTTCTCTTTTTTCTGCCCTTTTGATGGTGTGTCTGCCCACGTGATGCGCTGACACTTGCATCCACTACCATCGCAGCTTTCCAGTCCCACAAGGAAAACTGCCATGCGTTTTTCGTTTGCACAACGACCGTTGCTGGCTACCATCACCGCCCTCATGGCGCTGGGCATGTCTGGCTGCGGCTACAACGAATTTCAAAAGCTGGACGAAGACGTGAAAGCGTCTTGGTCTGAGGTGCTGAACCAATACCAACGCCGTGCTGACTTGATTCCCAACATTGTGGCCACCGTGAAAAGTGAGGCCAACTTTGAACAAGAAACCCTCACCAAGGTGGTGGAGGCGCGTGCCAAAGCCACCAGCATTCAAGCCACGCCCGAACTGGTGAACAACCCTGAGGCCTTCAACAAATTCCAGCAAGCGCAGGGAGAACTCAGCGGCGCGTTGAGCCGTTTGTTGGTGGTGAGCGAGCAATACCCCAACCTCAAAGCCAACCAAGGGTTCCAAGACCTGCGGGTGCAGTTGGAGGGCACCGAGAACCGGATCACCGTGGCACGCAACCGTTACATCAAGACGGTGGCCGACTACAACGTCTTGGTGCGCAGCCTGCCCAGCAACCTCACTGCCATGGTCATGGGCTACAAAGTTAAACCCAGCTTCACGGTGCGAAACGAGGCGCAAATTTCCACCCCACCCGCAGTGAGTTTTGACAAACCGGCCAAGCAGTGAGTTGATGTTCATGCGCGCCTTGGTGCGAGCCCGTCGGGCGGTTGGGCACACCCTTGGGGCGGCGTTGTGTGTGTTCTTTCTCGCCGCCACAGCGCTGGCCCAGGACGTGCTAACGGTGCCGCCTTTGTCGGGCCGCGTCGTAGATCAAACCGGCACGCTGGGCGCTGAACAACACAGCGCCTTAACCGCCAAGCTGGCTGGCATAGAGCAGACGCTTGGCAGCCAGGTGGTGGTCTTGCTGGTGCCCACCACACAACCTGAAGACATCACGTCTTACACCCAGCGTGTGGGCGAGCAATGGAAGATAGGCCGACGCGATGTCGGTGATGGCCTCTTGATTGTGGTGGCCAAGAACGACCGCAAGGTACGCATCGAGATAGCCAAAGCCTTGGAGGGTGCGGTTCCCGACCTCATGGCCAAACGCATCATCAACGAGCAGATCACCCCCGCCTTCAAAGCGGGCGACTTTGCCGGTGGCCTGAACGCCGCCGTGGATGCCGTGGCCGCCCGGATTCGTGGCGAAGGCTTGCCTGAACCTCAAGCGGATCCCTCAGGCCATGGTTTTGCTTTTAGCCTCGGGCTGGAAGAGTGGCTGATTTTTCTATTCATCGCCGTACCCATAGCCAGCGCCGTGTTCACCAGCCTCTTGGGTCGCAAACTGGGGGCGGTGGCTACCGGCGCGGGTTTTGGTGGCTTGGGCTGGTGGGCCACGTCCAGCCTGTGGCTGGCGGGTTTGATCGGCGTGGGGGCCTTGGTGATGGTGGGCCTGCTCGGTACTGGCGCGGTGCGCCGCGCTTCCGGCCAACACGGAAGCGGCCCCGTTATTTGGACAAGCGGTAAACACAGCGGCGGCTGGGGCGGCGGCGATGGTGGCGGATTCAGCTCCGGCGGCGGTGGCGACTTTGGCGGCGGCGGCGCTTCGGGAGACTGGTGATGAACAAACTCTTGCGTTTAATCCAACACCGCCTTTGGGACGAAACCGACGCAGCGCGTGCTCTACCCAAAGACGCACTCGCACGCATTGAACAGCGTGTACGCGAGAGCGAAACCCAGCACAGCGGAGAAATTTGTGTGTGCGTGGAAGCCAGCCTGCCCTTGAGTTACCTCTGGCGCGGCGCCTCGGCCCGCGACCGTGCCATCACCCAGTTCGGCAAACTCCGGGTGTGGGACACCGCAGGCAACAACGGCGTGCTGATTTACCTGCTGCTGGTGGAACACAAGGTAGAAATCGTGGCGGACCGTGGGCTCAATGCCCACGTCTCGCAAGCGCAGTGGCAAGCGGTACTCGATACCATGCGCAGCGAGTTCCAAGCCGGGCGTTTTGAGGCCGGGCTGCTGGCGGCAGTGGATCAAGTGGATGCGTTGCTGCGCCAGTATTGCCCCTTGCCATCGGGCCAGGGGGCGGTGAATGAGATGCCCGACGCGGTGCGGTTGGGCTGAAGGGTTGTTGAGCCCTCAGTCCAGAACAGTCACTACGTCGCCCTCCTGCGCTTGGCAGCTTGAAGAAATGGGCTCCCAGCCGCGTCGCATCAGCACCTTGTTGTCGCGCAAGCAAAACTCCACCCGCTTGATATCAGCGACTTGTTGACGGGTAAAGGTCTCGATGGACGCGGGCATGCTGACGCGAAAAATGTACTGATCCAAGTCGGCACGCGGATGGTCGTCGTGGCGCAGCCACGGAATGAGGTGGCTCAACCACATCAAGGGCCAGCCGCCCAACTCAAAGCGTGTGGGTTCATAGGCTTGTTGTTTTAACCAATCTTGCGCTTGTCGCCTCAAGGGGCTGTCAGAGGGGTTGTTTTGTGCTAGATCGCCCCAGGCAACGGCCAGGGTTTCAATCACCCATTGATTGCAGTTTTGATATGGCAGAGCAAACGCGTGGGCATTGGCGCTGTAGTGGTCGCCCAGCAGTTCCAAGGCACGCTGGTTGCTCAGGGCCACTTGTTCTACCGCCTGGCCTGCTGCTGTCGGCAAGAGCAGCAAGGACACATAACTTTGCTTCGGGTTGTTTACGCCGAGCACAAAACCGGTGAGGCCTTGGTCAAACACCTGGGGTTTGGCGGCCTCGCAGTCGTAATAAAGCTGACGCACCGACCACGGCGTGTTGCTGCTGGCTTGCAAGCTGATGCCGGCATGGCTGTAGCGTTGGTCGAAGTAGTCCAAGTCCGTGCCCGAGCGGGCGATCAAGGCCACGCGGTGGTTGGACGCCTCTAGCTGCGCTTTCACGAGCGCAGCAAAACGAATCAAGCGGTCTTTTTGGCTGGCGCTTAGGGGCAGAGCTTCGTCACAGGCTCCAATCACCGCGCCTTGGGCCCAGCCCGAGGGCGCTTGCACCAGTACAAACAGGATGGCGAGCCACCCCGCGCGAAACCAACACCCCATCATGAATGGGCTCAGAGCGTGACTGGCTTGTTGTGCAGGTCGCGGTACCACTCGTCTTGCAGCACCAAGAAAAACGCTTGCTGTTGACCAAAGACGGAGAACTCCAGACCGTAGGCTCGTTCGCGTGCAGCAACCACCATACCCGCCGCCAGCCCGGTTTCTTCAACAACCTTGACTGGCAGCAGCAAATCAAACTCGGTACGCTTGTAATCTGTCCCCACGGCCAACAAACGCAAACGCATGATGCCTGCTCTGTCGGCATCTGCGGTGATGGCCATCACTTTGTAGTCGCCTGCGGCCACTTTTTTATCACTGGTGGAACTGTCGCTCGAGGTTTCTATGGACGTAGATGAACTGCCGAGCGACGCCGACGTGGCACTGGAGGCCGACGAGGTAGACGACGTGGTGGCCAATGCCGCACTCGCCACGACGAATGTCAACGCGCAGGCGAGCACTTGTTTAAGAAGACATGGCATGGTGAAACTCCTGCGGTGGCGTTCGGCGGAGCATATCAACCCCACAATCGGCATAGGGGGCCTCCATTATCGGAGGCACCCCTGCCACACCACCTGGCATGCGGGTCCGCACCAGGCGGTTCGAGAGTTTGAGGTCATGACAGCCGGGGCACCCCCAACCGGTCGAAGTACGCAATGGTCAACA
>JBJTHI010000034.1:0-9734 GCA_046094425.1 Burkholderiales bacterium
CCAGCTTGGAATTGCACTCGGTTCATCGTCATGGCTCACCTCCTGTTGCGATGGGCCTATCTTGCACGGCCACAAGCTCACCAGGTGAGCCTGTCACTCGTGTGGCTGAAATTTGTCACTAATCAGGACGCCGCTTGTCAACATGTGTTGACAAGCATCTGCACCGTCAACTAACATTGACGGATGATCCATGAAAAAGCGCTGCCTTCTGCGGCGAATCCCGAACAAGCTCTGGCAGCGGTGGTGGCGCTGCGTTTAATGGCGGATCGCCTCGAACACAAGGCCGTCATTGCCGCCTTGGAGCAAGGTTGGTCCTGGTCTCAAATCGCGCAAGCCTTGGGCGTGTCTAAACAAGCTGCTCATCGTCGTTTGGCCGCCGCTTCCTCTCAACCAGCAAAACGTTAGTGCCCGCCATGTTCACAGCCATCAAACGCCGCTTTCAAGATGCCCGCACCATCAAGGTGCTTCTGACCGCTGCTGAAAAACATGCGAACAAAGCAGGACACAAGCAACCTGCTGCCGAACATCTCGTCTTAGCCGCATTGGACTTGCCAGACGGCACCGCGCGTCGCACATTTGAACGCCTGCAGCGCGATCCGATGCTCTTCCAGTCTGCCATCGAACAACAGTATCAAGATGCGCTGCGCCAAGTAGGTGTCGAACTGTCAACGGCGACGAATCTGGACGAATTGGCAACACCGATACCACCGACCAACGGGCTGTTTCGGGCTCAGCCCTCTGCGCAAGCGCTGATGCAGGAATTGGCGAACGAGGTGATGCGCAATTCACACGCGGCAGACTCAACCATGCCGCTGGTGGGTGCTCACGTCCTCTTGTCCGATACAGCAGCGCAGTTTGGTGTTGTCGCACGCGCTCTACAAACCATGGGTATCGACCGTACCTCGTTGGCAAAAGCGGCATCGCAAGAGCTTCAATCCTGGCGCTAGGTGAACACACGTGCCGCAGCGGGTTCTCGCAATCGGCCATGACGCCTGGGGCGAACCCTCAAGCCGCCTGGGAACGCATACCGCCGTCTTTGGCCATGACCACGCGGTTGCGGCCTGTGCGTTTGGCTTCGTACAAGGCCGCATCAGCACGCTCAAACAAATGACCAGCAGACTCGCCGAGTTTGAGTTGGGCCACGCCCAGGCTGGCGGTCACATCGCCCACCAGTTCAAACGCCGTGCCGCCCAGTTCGTTCAAGATCATGCGTGCGGTGGCCACGGCACCGGCTATGTCGGTGGCGGGGCAAAGCAAGGCGAATTCTTCACCGCCCACACGGCCAAACACATCGCTGCGGCGAATGGCGCGGCGCACGCGGTTGGCGGTTTCTTTCAGAACCGAATCGCCCACCGAGTGGCCGTATTCATCGTTCACACGTTTGAAGTGATCCAGGTCGATCATCACCAAAGCCAAGTCTTCGCCGCGTTCAGCGGCTTGTTGTACATGGGTGGCGAGCAACTGGTTGAAGTGGCGTTTGTTGGACGCACCCGTGAGGCCGTCGAGTTCAGCCAGCCGTGTCAAGGTGCGGTTGGCGGCTTCGATGGGTTGCAGCACTTTGTTGGAGATCATCCAGTTCACCACGGCCATCACCAAGAGCAGCATGCCGGTGGTGCCCACCAAAAACAGCGCAAAAGCGTGGTCGCGTTTATGGGTTTGCACCGCCACCGGCACCGAGACAATTTGTGCGCCCACCACCTCGCCGAACTTCCAGCCAAAACCGGTTTGTTCGCCATACAGCGCGCGCATAGACGCGGGAGCCACAGCAGGGTCACCGTGGCAACGCAAACAGCGAGCGCTGTCCACCACGATGGGGCGCGAGAAATGCATGACCTTGTCGGCACCTTCACCGGTCACGCTGTAGCTATCCGCGGGAGCGCCCGCCACCTTGAAACCGTTGACAACATCCGCCGACCAACCTGACGCTTGGTTTTTGATGTTGGTGGGGTTGAGCGCCACCTCGCGGTAGGCATAACCGGGCGTGTTTTTGTACAGGTCGGCCAACATGGTGTTGGCGGCAAACGAGGGCACAGACTCGCGGTGAAAACTGGCCCCCGCCTCACTGGCGTTGGGCAAGGCCACTTGCAAATAGTCCACCGTGTACTTGTGAATGGACTCGGCAATGCGCATTTGCAATTGCGCCGATTGGCGAATGTCGTCCACCGACTTTTTGTCCAGGTAGTGCCACAACAAAGCACTGCTGACCGCGATGGCCACCACACCGATGCCAGCGAGCAACAAGTTCAAGCGGGTGGAGGATTTCATGGCGCGCGGGCGGTGAGGTGGTGAACCGTGTGAGGAACAATTATTCCAGCAAGCCTGTGAAACAAGCTCAACCCTGGTGGCATAGAAGCTGAACGTTGTATTTCAGCCGCGCGTGATCAAAATTCAGCGCCCTCCAAAACCCGAGCGTCCCGGCTCGGTGCTGGGGTTGCAGTCGCTCGCTTTTCTGGCCGCGCACAGGCTGGCCGAAGGGCGCGGAGGCGGCGTCACGACGGGCTGGCCAGAAGGCGGCGGCGAACCCACCACGGGCGGACGGTACTGGTAACGAGGCTGCCCCGGCACCACCACAACCACGGGTTGCGCCGTCCGCTCGGAACGCTCGCGTTCTGCACGCGCGATTTCGGCGTCACGCTGCGCTTGGGCTCGGTTCAAACGCATACGCTCAAGGGCCAGAGCTTGTTCTCGGTCGCGCTCGCGCTCAATGTGACGCTGCACCCGCTCATCTACCGCCTGGGCATCTTGTTTGGCCTCTTGCCGCGCTTTTTCGCGGCGTTTTTCTGCTTGCTCAGGGTCTTCTGCGGGAACGCTCCAACTGCGCTCAGTCACCGAGCCCGATTCAGCGGGTTTGTCAGTGAACAAAATGCTGCCGTCTTTTTGGCGCTGCTGGTAAATTTTTCCTGAGGGGCGGGCTGGGCTAGGCGCGGATGCAGCCGATGCGGACGCAACGGGTCGAGGATCCGCTGGGTTTGGAACCGTCGTTTGGGCATGGCAGACCAAGCCCCAAGCACACAAGGTTGAAGCGATCAGATGACGACAGCAGGAAGCAAAGCGCATGGCTGCGATGCTACTGCGCACCGCCTGCAAGCGCAAAAACTAAATCGACACCAGCGACTTCACCCCATCGGCCTGCATATCGGCCCCACGCCCACGCTTGACAATCTCACCACGCTCCATCACCAAGTACTGATCGGCCAGCTCCGCTGCAAAGTCGTAGTACTGCTCAACCAGCACGATGGCCATGGTTTTCCTGTTGGCCAACATGCGAATCACACGGCCTATGTCTTTGATGATGCTGGGTTGAATGCCTTCGGTGGGCTCGTCCAGCACCAGCACTTTGGGGCCCGCCGCCAAGGCGCGGGCAATGGCCAGTTGCTGCTGCTGACCACCTGAGAGGTCACCGCCACGCCGGTGCAGCATTTGTTTGAGCACCGGGAAGAGTTCAAACAACTCTGTGGGAATGGGGGTGCCGCCGGGTTTGTAAGCCAGCCCCATGGCCAGGTTTTCTTGCACCGTGAGGCGGCCAAAAATTTCACGGCCTTGCGGAACGTAGCCCAGCCCTGCGCGCACGCGCTCGTAAGGCGGCAAACGGGTGATGTCGTGGCCATGCAGGTGAATGCTGCCGCTTTTCACAGCCACCACGCCCATCAAACTTTTGAGCAAGGTGGTTTTGCCTACGCCGTTGCGGCCCAGCACCACGGTAACTTCGCCCAAACGTGCTTCAAAGGCGATGTTGCGCAGGATGTGCGAACCGCCGTAGTACTGGTTGATGCCTTCAACCTTGAGCACGGCACTCTTTTCAGTGGAGTCCTTAGCGTCCAAGGTACACCTCCACCACTTTTTCGTTCGCCTGCACATCGGCCAACGATCCCTCGGCCAACACACTGCCCTCGTGCAGCACCGTGACTTTTTTGCTTGGCTTGCCTTCGGTTAACTCGCCAATGAATTTCATGTCGTGCTCCACCACCACCAAGGAGTGCTGGCCCTCCAGCGACAAAAACAATTCAGCGGTGCGTTCGGTTTCTTCATCCGTCATGCCAGCCACCGGCTCGTCCAGCAAGAGCAGCTTGGGGTCTTGCATCAAAAGCATGCCTATCTCCAGCCACTGCTTTTGGCCATGCGACAGCAAACCGGCTGTGCGTGCGGCACTGTCTTGCAGGTGGATGAGGGTGAGCATGCTGGCAATGCGATCTTGCTGTTCGCTGTTCAGGCGAAAGCCCATGGCCGCGCGCACGCTGCGGTCGGCCTTCAAGGCCAGCTCCAGGTTTTCAAACACACTGAGCTGCTCAAACACCGTGGGCTTTTGAAACTTGCGGCCTATGCCCACCGAGGCAATTTGGTTTTCGCGCAGGCGCAGCAAGTCAATGGTGGAACCGAAATAAGCCTTGCCCGCATCGGGTTTGGTTTTGCCGGTAATCACATCCATCATCGTTGTTTTGCCCGCTCCGTTGGGGCCGATGATGCAGCGCAACTCTCCTAGGCTGATGTTGAGCGAGAGTTTATTCAGCGCCTTGAAGCCATCGAAACTGACGGTGATGTCATCCAGGTAAAGAATGGCACCGTGGCTGGCGTCGAGTTCGCCTTCGTGCACCACGCGGCCATAGCTGGCTTCTCGGCCACTGAAGTTGCCCGAACTCTGTGCCTTCTTGCGCTCCCACTCTGCACGGACTTGCGCGCCGGCTTCCATCAGGTCGGGCGTCATGGCGTTGCCCTCCCGTTTTTGCCCGCCCTGACTTTTCGCCACAAACCAATCAAGCCCTGTGGCAAAAACAGGGTCACCGCAATGAACAGGCCGCCCAGCACAAAGAGCCAATACTCGGGTGCCACTTGGGTGAACCAGCTCTTGGCCCCATTGACAAAAAACGCGCCCACGATGGGGCCAATGAGGGTGCCACGCCCGCCCACCGCCGCCCAAATCGCCATCTCAATGCTGGCGGCGGGCGACATTTCACCCGGGTTGATGATGCCCACCTGGGGCACATAGAGCGCCCCCGCCACGGCACACATCACCGCAGAAATCACCCAGATGGCGAGCTTGTAGTGCAAGGGGTTGTAGCCCGTGAACATGACACGCGACTCGGCGTCTCGTATGGCTTGCAGCACTCGGCCAAATTTGCTTTTCACCAACCAGCGCGCGAACACGAAGAAGCCGATGAGTGTCAGTCCGGTCAATACAAACAAGGTCATGCGCATGGACGGCGTGGCGATGGGGATGCCCAGAATTCGTTTGAAATCAGTGAAGCCGTTGTTGCCCCCAAAACCGGTTTCATTGCGAAAGAACAGCAACATGGCCGCAAAGGTGAGTGCCTGCGTGATGATGGAAAAGTACACACCCTTGATGCGCGAGCGAAACGCAAAGTAGCCAAACACCCCTGCCAGCAGCCCCGGCACCAGCACCACCAGCAAGAGCGTAGCCACAAAGCTGTCGCTCAAGGCCCAATGCCAAGGCAGTTCTTTCCAGTCCAAAAACACCATGAAGTCGGGCAGGTCGGATTTGTAGTTGCCATCGCGGCCAATTTGGCGCATCAAATACATGCCCATGGCATAACCACCCAGCGCAAAAAACACCCCGTGGCCCAGGGACAAAATGCCGGTGTAACCCCAGATCAAATCCATGGCCAAAGCACAAATGGCGTAGCACATGATCTTGCCTACCAGGGACACGGCGTAGTCGCTGAAATGAAGCGGGTTGCCCTCGGGCACCACGAGGTTGAGCACTGGCGCAAGAACGAGGATGGCGGCCAAAGCGGCCAAGACGCCGAACCAGGACTTGGGGCTGAGGAAATGGGTCGTGGGGTTCACGATGACTGCGGCTGTGGGGATCACTGCGCTCATGCCTCGGCACTCCTGCCCTTCATCGCAAAAATACCTTGCGGTCGTTTTTGTATGAAGACGACGATCAGCACCAAGACCATGATCTTGGCCAGCACCGCCCCTGTCCAGCCTTCCAAAAATTTATTCAACACACCCAGGCCCAAGGCCGCGTACACCGTGCCGGCGAGTTGGCCCACACCGCCCAGCACCACCACCATGAAAGAGTCCACGATGTAGCCCTGGCCCAAGTCCGGCCCCACATTACCCACCTGAGACAAAGCACAACCGGCCAGGCCGGCAATGCCCGAACCCAGCGCAAACGCATAGGTGTCCACACGCGCGGTGTTCACACCCATACACGCTGCCATGGGCCGGTTTTGCGTGACGCCCCGCACGAATAGGCCGAGCCGGGTGCGGGAGATCAACAGCGACACGCCCAGCAACACCAACACCGCGAACACAATGATGGCCAAACGGTTGTAAGGCAAGGTGAGGTTGCTCATCACCTCCACCCCGCCGGACAACCACGCGGGGTTTTCCACCTGCACGTTTTGCGCACCAAAAAGAGAGCGCACGCTTTGCATCAACACCAGGCTGATGCCCCAGGTGGCAAGCAGGGTTTCCAAGGGGCGGCCGTAGAGCCAGCGAATCACACCACGTTCCATCACCGCGCCCACCAGGGCCGCCACCAAGAAGGAGGTGGGCACGGCCAGCAGCATGTAGTAGTCAAAGTAACCAGGCAAATGGGCACGGAACAGGTTCTGCACCACATAGGTGGCGTAAGCGCCAATCATCAACAACTCGCCATGGGCCATGTTGATCACACCCATGAGGCCATAGGTGATGGCCAGGCCCAAGGCCACCAACAGCAGAATGGAACCCAGGCTCAGGCCCGTGAACACCACACCCAGGCGTTCGCCCCAGGCCAAACGCGAAGACACTGCGTTCAAAGAAGTTTGAAGCGCGGCGCGTACTTGCGCGTCTTCTTCGGCACCGGCTTGCAGGCGCTCCATGAGCAAACTTTTGGTCGCCCCTTGGTGGCTGCTGCCCAAAGCCAAAGCAGCTTCCAGGCGCTTGGTTTTGTCGGGTGAGGCGATCAACAGGGCCGAGCGCAGCAAGCCGAGTTCGGCTTTTAAGTTGGCATCGGTCTCGGCGGCCAGCGCTTTTTCGATCAGCGGCAAGCGACTCTCGTCAGGTTGTTCCTTCAGTTGTTTGACGGCTGCGGCGCGCGCAGGCACATCGCCCGAGAGCAACTTGAGCGAGGCCAGCGCACTTTCAATTTCACTGCGTATTCGGTTGTTGTTGCTGACATCTTCTGCGTCTGCGGGCAAGGCCGCTTCTGCACCTGTAGCCAGGGAGATGGTTTTGCCATCACGCTGCACAAACACGAGTTCGCCAGCCACTTTGACTTCATCGGCCAGCAGCGATTGCAAAAAGGTTTCGAGGTTTGGTTCACCCGCTAAGACGGCTTGTGCGATGGCGGCGGAACGTTCGTCGTTGTCGCCAGTGGACATGGCGCGGGCTTGGGGCAAGGTGACGGCCAGCGCGACTTGAAACGCGGACAAACAAGCCAGAGCCACCAGCAACCGACCGAGCCACTTCATCAGAGAAGGTTGCACCAAGTTCAGCAATGAAGCAGTCATTGAAAGAGGCCCATTGACGTGGGCGCAGAACACCAATTCACTCAAGGCCTGGGGCGCAAGAAGCGCCCCAGGTATCTACACGATCAGGCCAGCGCCCAGATCACTTCTTCTCGGGCACGTTCTTCTTACCCTTGTTCTCAGCGATGTAGTCGCTCCAAGGATCAGCCACCACGGGACCCTTGGTCTTCCACACCACGTTGAACTGGCCGTCGGCCTTGATCTCACCAATAAACACCGGCTTGTGCAGGTGGTGGTTTTCTTTGTCCATGGTGGACATGAAGCCGCCCGGTGCGGGGAAGGTTTGACCTGCCATGGCGGCGATCACTTTGTCGGTGTCGGTGCTCTTGGCTTTGGTCACCGCTTGCGCCCACATTTTGATGCCAATGTAGGTGGCTTCCATCGGGTCATTGGTGAGTGGTTTGTCTTTGTGACCCGGAATGTTCTTGGCCTTGGCATAGTCGCTCCAGGCTTTCACAAAAGCGGCGTTGGTGGGGTTCTTCAGCGACATGAAGTAGTTCCATGCAGCCAAGTGGCCCACCAGCGGTTTGGTGTCCACACCACGCAGTTCTTCTTCACCCACGCTGAAGGCCACCACGGGCACGTCGGTAGCTTTCAAGCCTTGGTTGCCGAGTTCTTTGTAGAAAGGCACGTTGGAGTCGCCGTTGATGGTGGAGACCACGGCGGTTTTCTTGCCTTCAGACGCGAACTTTTTGATCTTGGCGATGATGGTTTGGTAGTCGCTGTGACCGAAGGGGGTGTATTCCTCGATGATGTCGGCTTCAGCGACGCCTTTGGATTTCAAGAAGGCGCGCAGAATTTTGTTGGTGGTGCGGGGGTAGACATAGTCGGTGCCCAGCAGCACCCAACGTTTGGCCGAACCACCGTCTTTGCTCATCAGGTATTCCACAGCGGGAATCGCCTGCTGGTTAGGGGCGGCACCGGTGTAGAACACATTTTTGGAAAGTTCTTCGCCTTCGTATTGCACGGGATAGAAGAGCAGGCTATTGTTCTCTTCAAACACCGGCAACACCGATTTACGCGACACGCTGGTCCAGCAGCCAAACACCACCGCCACTTTGTCTTGTGTGATGAGTTGTTTGGCTTTTTCTGCGAAGAGCGGCCAGTTGGAGGCAGGGTCCACCACCACAGGCTCCAGCTTTTTGCCGAGCAAACCGCCCTTGGCGTTGATCTCGTCAATGGCCATCAAGGCCACGTCTTTGAGCACGGTTTCGGAAATGGCCATGGTGCCCGAGAGCGAATGCAACACACCCACTTTGATGGTGGCCTGGGCCTGGGCCAAGCTCGAAACCGACAAAGCGGCTGTAGCCAAAGCAATAGCACCCAAAGAGTGGGTAAAGCTGCGACGAGACGTTTTCATGCGTGAGACTCCTGGCTGATGAATGAATAGCGAAGTTGAAGCAGTTTGGGGAACGAACCAAGCACCCATTGCAATATGGGCGCTTGATTGACCGGAATGCAGGTTAGGGGCGCCAGCTCAAGGGGGAAATACGACAGATGGCGTAGGGGGTGAACCAGCACAGAAAAAATTTCACCCCTTATTGCATCTGTACTGCGTCTATTTCCAAGACCACTCCGTAAGTGCTTGGTGCCTGCGAGATCAACGCGACATTCATCACTCATCAACCACTGAACGGAGATCCCCCATGAAAACCCTCGGCTTTTTGCTCACCGCACTGTTGCTGTCCACCACGGCTCACGCCAACCCCACGGTGGAGTCGGGTGGCATGCTGACCAACAAAGACGGAAAAACCCTTTACATCTTCACCAAAGACGCGCCCGGCAAAAGCAATTGCAATGGCGGTTGCGCTGCGGCTTGGCCACCCTTTGCCGTCGCCAACCCTGCACTGGCCGGTGGCGACTTCAGCATCGTGACCCGAGACGATGGTGCCAAGCAGTGGGCCTACAAAGGTCAGCCCCTGTACTTCTACGCCGCCGACACCAAGCCGGGCGACATGGTTGGCGAGGGGCAAGGCGGCGTGTGGTTCGTGGTGAAACCGGGAGCCGCCAAGAAAGAGGGCAAGGCCAGCGGATACTGAAGCAAGTGAATCGGCACCGGGAGCAGGGGCTCACTCAGCCCTCGTCCACCACCCCCCGCACCTTGGACGCCGCCATCGAGGCGGCCGCGTTGCGTGTCTCCACACCAAGCTTTTCAAACACATGCTCCAGGTGCTTTTTCACCGTGGCGTGGCTGGTGCCGAAAATGTCGCCAATGTCGCGGTTGGTTTTGCCCTTGGCCACCCAGTAGAGCACCTCGGC
>JBJTHI010000035.1:0-12807 GCA_046094425.1 Burkholderiales bacterium
CAGCTTGGAATTGCACTCGGTTCATCGTCATGGCTCACCTCCTGTTGCGATGGGCCTATCTTGCACGGCCACAAGCTCACCAGGTGAGCCTGTCACTCGTGTGGCTGAAATTTGTCACTAATCAGGAAAATGTAAGTGAAATGGGTACGGGTGGAATAAGCTGACGTTGTTGCAACGCCCGCCGACGCCACTCGCTGATACCGAGGTGAAGTTCTACAACAGCACCGGCCCCGGATATGGGTAGGTCAAAACCCCTCACTCGGCGAAACCGCGCATGAAGTGGGCGGCATGTGACTTGTCGGTAATTTGTTTGACAAAGAAACGATCCAATCCAAATTGGTCGTATCCCCAACCCAGGGCCTCTTCGTAAGTGGCAAAAGTCTGGGGGCTCACCTCGGTTCCACGAATCACGGCGTATTCACCATCGTGCTGTTTCAGCAGCGCCGGAAGCGCTGCTTCAAACGTTTGAATCTCAGTCTGAAATTCCAGCATGGTTGCCTCCAATGGGAGTGATTTCGGTGTGGTCATGCGCTGGCGCACAGTTTATCGCTTCACCCAAACAGCTTTAACCGTCTGCCACATCAGTTTCAGGTCAAACCACAGCGAGGCTTGATCCACGTAGGCCGAAGCCAATTGAAGTTTGGCAGGCAGGATCACCTGGCGGTACTCTCGCTCTGGATCGGCCGCTTTGGCGAGGAGGTCACCCTCGTCGCGGTATTCAATCGAAGCCAAGTCGGTGATGCCAGGGCGCACGCTCAGAATCTTTTGGCGCAAAGCATCCGGATACAGCGCCACATACTGCGGCAACTCGGGGCGTGGCCCGACCAAACTCATGTGGCCTAACAGCACGTCCAGCAATTGCGGCAGTTCATCAAGTTTGCTGCGCCTTAAAAAATGACCGGCGCGGGTGATGCGCTCGTCTTGCCCCACCGTGATGCCTGGCCCCGCACGAGTGGGGTCGTGCGCCATGGTGCGCAGTTTGTGGATACGAAACAGTGCACCGTGGCGACCCACGCGGGTTTGCCTGAACAGGGCTGGGCCTCTTGAGTCGAGTTTGATCCACAGCGCCAGCAGCAAGAGCAGCGGCGTGAGCAGCAGCAGGGCCACGCCTGCCACAAGCAAGTCAAAGAGGCGTTTGGTCATGCGGGTGGTGCAGCGGAACGCGCATACCTCACACTACCCCAGCACCGCACGCACCGCCTCCACCACGCGCTGCACATCTGCATCGCTCATCTTGGAATACAGCGGCAAACTCAACATGCGCTCGTAGGCTTGGTGGCTGTGGGGGAACTGCTTGGGTGTGAGGTGGTATCGCTCGCGCCAATAGGGTTGCAAGTGCAGGGGAATGTAGTGAACGCTGCAACCTATGCCCAGGGCGAACAAACGCTCAATCACGGTGTCGCGTGACAAAGCGCAAGCATCAGTCAAACGCAGCACATACAAATGCCAGGCGTGGGTATCGTTGGGTGCGGTGCCGCCCACACCAGGCACGGGCGGCGTCAGCACCGGTAAATCAACGAAGGCGGCGTTGTAGGCGGCAGCGATGGTGGCACGGCGCTGCTGAAAAGCGCTGGCTTTTTTGAGTTGATGCAGGCCCAGGCTGGCGGCGATGTCGGTGAGGTTGTATTTGAATCCGGGCGCGACGATCTCGTAGTACCAGCTTGGAACTTTCGCAGTGAAGCGGTCAAAGGCATCGCGGCTGATGCCGTGCAGGCGCATCACGGCGATGCGTTTGGCCAGGTCGGCATCACGTGTCACCACCATGCCGCCTTCGCCGGTGGTGATGGTTTTGTTGGCGTAGAAGCTGAACACCGTCACGTCTGAGCCCAGGGTGCCCACCATGTGGCCTTGGATGCTGGTGGGCAAGGCATGGGCTGCGTCTTCCACCACTTTGAGGCCATGTTTTTTGGCCACTTGCAACAAGGCTGGCATGTCAGCCGCCAAACCCGCGTAGTGAACGGGCATGATGCCTTTCGTGCGTGGGGTGATGGCGGCCTCCACCGCTCTCACGTCGATGCACAAGGTGGCTGGATCCACATCCACCAGCACCACATCGGCGCCCAAATATCGCACCACCTCAGCGGTGGCCGTGAAAGTGTGGGTGGTGGTGATGACTTCATCGCCAGGGCCTATGCCCAGCGCTTCCAAGGCCAGGTGCAATCCCGCTGTGGCTGAATTGACCGCCAAGCAGTGCAAACCGGTGTCCTTGGAAAACGCGCCCAAGAAAGCAGCAAATTCAGCCTCGAACCGTTTGGTCTTGGGGCCGGTGGTGAGCCAGCCGGACTTTAGGGTGTCGATGACCTCGGCGATTTCGTCGTCGCCGATTTCGGGGAGGGCGAAGGGGAGGAAAGGCAATTCACTCATGGAGGGGTTTAACAATCCAAGCTAGAAGGTGAGTGCGCAACGCGGGCCACACATTCAGCACAGTGTAGAGAGATGGATGAAGTTTGATCGCCCAACGTGCCAGCGGTGGCGCCAAGGTGATGCGTTGGGTTTGAAACTCGCCCTGCGGAAACAACGCTCTCACCCGCCTCAATGGCACACCCCGTACATCGGGGTTGCGCGGGTTGTTCATGGTGAAGTCATACCAAATGAGGGCACCGCCGGGTTTCAGCCAGCGCCACATTTGAGTGGCCAAACGCTGCTGATAAGCGTCGTCGAGCAAAGACGAAAACACGGTGGATTGCAGCAGCAAGTCCATGCTGGCTGGCGGTACATCAAGCTGCATGGCGTCACCCAGCCAGAGTTGAACGCCAGCGGGTAACAGGCAACGCGCCACCTGGTGTCTCTCGGGCAACAGCTCCACGCCCGCCAGGTTCTCGGGCGCGAACCCCAGGCGCAGCATGTCCAACAAATTGCCCCCGGTGCCGCAGCCGACCTCCAATAAACGCAAACGCCGCAGTTGTGTGATGTCGCCACCCACATGGCGCAGCAACTGTTTTGCCAAGGCACGCTCACGTTCTAAGGCGGGCCACAAGGCGGCGGGGTTGAGGCGGTGGTAGCGCCAGTCCAGTGCCGCTTGGTCTCGGCGTGCATAACGCAAACGCACTGCATCGGCTTCGCTCTCTGCTTTTTTAATGGGTTCTGGCGTGGGCGCGTTTTTCATGTGCGCCTCAGCGTGTCAACCGATGGAGCCCGTTGCCACCGGTTTTTTGGCCACGCAGCACATCGAACCAACCCCATAAGGAGCCCGCACCGTAACCCAGGTGGTAGGCGGCAATGACACCAGGCAAGCGCCACGCCGCAGGCCAAGCCAAGGCGGGTTGGTGGCTGGCCACGATCAAAGCGGATGCCGCGAGCACCGCCACGCCATACAGCGCCAACAACAACTCCAACAGCGCCCCGTGGCCGTAAGCAGCGGGCAGGACCGACAAGGTGAGCAGCGCCACGAACACCCCAGGCACCAGGTGCCGCAGCGCCGATGCCTGGCCGTGCTTGCGCATGACAAAGGGTTTCCAATAACCGTATTGCAAATACTGTTTGAACAACGTGGTGATGGACGAGCGCGGCTGGTAGACCGACTCAATCGCCGCACTTTGCCAAATGCGGCCACCACCGCGTGTGATGCGCAGGTTGTGTTCGTCGTCTTGGTTGCGCACCAAACTTTCGTCGAAACCGCCGAAACGCTCAAAAGTTTTACGCGGCCAAGCGCCAAGGTACACGGTATCCACCCAGCCGCTGTAGCGCACATCACGCGATAGCGCACCGCCGGCCACCCAGCGCGATTGGAAGGCCGCCGCAATCGCCTGAGCGGTGGCGTCGTGCGTATCAGCGGCTTGCGCACGCCAAGGGCCGCCCACGTTGTCTGCGCCGGTCTGCTCGAGTTGTTCAATGCAGCGGGCGATGTAGTCGCTGGCGTAGCGGGTGTGCACATCCCAACGCACAATCACCTCGCCTTGCGCTTTGGCAATGGCGGCATTCAAGCCGGTGGACACGATGCGACCGGAGTTGTCTATGAGTTGCAAGCGTGAATCACGTGACGCCCAACCTTGCAGCAACTCACGTGTGCCATCGTCGCTCAAGCCGTCGGCAATCAACACCTCTAAGCGCCAGCCTGGGGGCAATGCTTGGTGGGTCACCGCTTCGCAAAAAGCGGCGATGTGGGCCTTCTCGTTGCGGCAGGGAACGATGACAGAGACGATGCGCTGCAGGCTCGCGTTCATCGTGCACCAGCCAAACAACGTTGATAGAGCGCGAACATTTTGTCCATCTCCCCTCGGCGCGACGCGCGGGCTTCCACCAAAGCGCGGTTGTGTTTGCCCATGGCGGCAAGCGCAGGTTCGCCAGCGCGCACCAACTGGAGCAAAGCCTGAGCGATGCGTGCCGTGTCACGCGGATCCACCATGCGCCCGCCTTGGTCGTTCACCCACTGGCGGTTGGCAGGCAGGTCAGACACCAACATTGCCAAACCACAAGCCATCGATTCGAGCAAAGACACCGAGGTAGCGTCACTCAAGGGCAGGCTGATGGACACGGCGCAGCCTTGCATCACCGCCAGCATGGCGTCTTCATTCAGTCGGCCATGGAACACCACGTTTTGTGCCAAACCCAATCGCTGCACCTGCTTGCGCAGCACTGCCTCCATGCTGCCTCCGCCGAGCAAATGCAATCGGCCCAGTTGTTCTGGTTCGGCTTGTTTGGCCTGGGCATACGCATCAATGATGCGGTCAATTTGGTAGTTGGGCTCCCAGGCGCGCAAGCTCACGCAGTGCACGGGCAGGGCGGGTCGCGCTGCTTGGGGGGGCGCAAAGCGGTCGGTGTCTGCACCCCAAGACACTTCGTGCAAATCGGCCGTGGGTTGGTAGTGTGCGATGGATCGCAACACGTCTTCAGAGTCGGCCGTGATAAGCCGCGCGCGGCGCAGCGTCCACTGTGTGAGCCAGCGCCAGAGTTTGTTTTTGTTGGGCGTGAGCAGAATGTCTGAGCCCCAAGCGGTGAGCACCACACGCGGGTGGCTGGACGCCGCCGCCCACAAACCGTTGGAGGTGATGTAGTGACCATGCACCAAGTCAGGCTGCAACTGGCGTGTCAGTGCCCGAACACGCGGCAAAGCGCTGAACCATCCCACCGAACTGGAGCCGGGTTGAATCACATGGACGGATGCAGCGGCGGGCATGGCGGCGGGCCGCCGCGTCACCACATGGCAGGCCGCACCGCGCGCGGCCATTTCATGCACCCAACGCTGCAAATGCACGCTGTCAGCGTCGCCGAAAAAAAGAATCTTCATGAATTTATTCAGTGAATGGATTTGGCCCACTCGTCATAGGCGGCTTGCAGTTCAGGGTGTTCAGTCAACCAACGCGCATCCCCCTCGCGGGTATCGCCCACCTGCACGGCGGGCTGGCCTGCCATCACCGCGAAGGCCGGCACCTCGCCGCTGACATAACTGTAGGCGCGCAGCAGCGCGCCCTTGCCTATGGTCGTTCCCGGGGCAATCACACAATGCGGCCCCACAAACACGTAGGCACCAATCTGCGTCGCCGCTTTTTGCATGCCCGCCGGGTTTTGTTTTCCAAAATAACTGCGCCCATGCAAGCGCAATGCCACATGGCTGCTGTGGGTGAGCACCGACACATAGTTGGTGATTTGACAGCCCTCGCCCAAAGTCAGGCCGCCCGAGGCGTCGAGAAAATTGTGGTGGCCGATGAACACGTGGTCAGCGCAGGTCAATGCTTCCCGGCCTTCAATCACCGTGCTGCTGCTGACGCGGGTGTGGGGCAAAAAAACACCCCCTTGAGTAACAAAGCCGTACACCAAACGCGGCCCTGTGAAACGCGCGCGCAGCTTGGATGCCCAATGGCGGAACTTCAAGAAAGTAGAACTCATGAAGCAGATTGTGCGGGTGATTTTGGAAGCCTTGACCACAGCGCACGCACAGGCAGGTGACCGAGCCGCAAGAACAAGATCAAACCAAAAACAATCGCAACGCCATAAGACACGCTGGTTGCTACCGCTGCACCGGCAGCGCCCCACAGCGGAATCCACCACCACGACAGCAGCAGGTTGAGCAGCATGGAGGTGAGCGCGACACCCCCCGCCAGCCACGGCTGCCCACGCTGGTTGGTGAAATAAGCCGATATGCCCGACGCACTGCTGTAAGCCAAGGTGCCCGGCAGCAACATCAACAAATACCACCAAGCCGGTCGGTACACCTCACCCAGCACCGCAGGCAGCGCCCACCAGGCCACAGCCAGCAAGATGGGTGACGCCAGCAAAACCCCCAAGGCCCCCCAACGCACCGCTTGCAGTGTGCTCTGTGCCGCCAGCGTTTGGTTCGCTGCACCAATGCGCCCATACACCGCTGTGGTCACCGCCGACGACACCAGCCACAACAACTCGGCCACAGTAACGGCCACCGAATAAATGCCTGCCGAGGCCAAACCGTCCAGCCGCTCCACCATGAACAAATTGATGCGGTAGTTGAGCAAGCTGATGACGTTGGTGAGACCGATCACCGCCACGAAACGCCAGGCCGGTCGCAGCAAAGACCACTGTGGCCTGGCCCAACCCTGAGCACGCAGCGACCACACCAGTGCCGCCAAACCCACCAGCGACTTGCCCACCACCCAGGCCAGCAACACCTGGGCCACTTGCAGCGGCGGCCACAGCAGCATGCACACCAACACGCCCAGCAACACCACCAGCGGCGCGGCCAGCGCAAAAGCGTTGAGCGGCAACAACTGCCCCCGCCCCAACCACACACCGGACACCGTAGGAACCATGAGCAAAAACGGTGCTGCCAACGCCAACCACGTCAGCCTGTCATAAGGCGGGCTTGGATGCAGAGCAGCCAGCACAAACAAACAAACGCTCGCCAACAAACCCAACAGCGCTGCTGCTACCACAGCGGTGCTGTGCAGCGCGGCCAAGGGCTGCATGGCGTTTTGCGGTTGCGAGCGTGGTTGTGAATGAACGCGCGCCAACCACAGCCCCAGCCCCGAAAACAGCGTGAGCAAGATGGCCTCGCAGGCCACAAACAGCGCGAAAACGCCTTGTGCGCTGGGCCCCAAACGCGCGACCAGAATCATCAGCGCCAGTCCCACCAACACCGTACACACCCTTCCAGCCAAATTCAGGGCTGCGCCTTTGGCAAGCGAGGGTGGCGTCATGGGGGGTTGGGGATGGGCAAGAAATTGACCGCGCCGGAACAAATCGGGCCCGGGTGATTCTATGGGGCGAGGCGGATAATGGCCCCAAGCGATCCCAAGCCACGAGCCCCTTTGCTGGCCGTGGGTTTTCACCTTCCAGACAGACCCCCATTAGAATTTTTTTATGAAATCAACACCGAACTTCAGCCACCGCACACTTTGCCTTTGGATGGCCGCTTCATGCGCCCTGCTGCAAGCCTGCGCGCAAACTCCACCGCCCAAAAAACGTGTCGAAGCACCGCCCCCACCGATTCAATTCCTGGTTTATGCCCAACTCGGGAACGCAGCCAAAACCCTGGCACCAGAGGCACTCACCCAGCAAGCCAGCCGCATCGCCGACGTGCCCGTGCGTCATGAAGGTGTAGGAAGCGATGGGCGGCACAACTTGGTTTTGGTGTGCGCCAACGTGCCCGCATGCCAAGCCGCCACACAACGCCTGCGCGCCCAAGCCGATCACTTCGCCGCCGTAGAAGAAGCCCCCCGACCTGCTTTCGGCCCCATCTATGGGCCACTGGGGCCCAAGCCTTGAGGGGTGGTGGCTGTGGCGCGGCTTTTTGTCGCCTGAACTGGCTTTGCCAGATTGGGTGGCGGCTTGAATTGGGTTAGGTCGAGCACAAACACCGCATGTTCATCCGTTTCGTCGTACATCGCTTGGGTCCGGATTCCGGGCGACGAGTCGGTCTGTTTCAAGCAATGTCGGATCTCGAACACCAAGGCGAATTGTCATCCACAGAGCAAGCCGAGTACGATGAGATTTATGAGTGGTTCCGGAAGAATTTAAAGAAGCCCAGATCATTCACGCGCTCATCCAAACCACATGCGAAGAAGGTGGCCATTAGCTGGTTCAAGGCAGAAGCTACAGACCACATAGCGCGAATGCATTCAATAGCCAAGCTCTTACACGACCACGGAATCGAAGTGGACGTCCTAAGAACCGAACGTCCAGGCTACGTCGTGCACGAAGACAAGCATCAAGTTGCCGCCGAACCGTTCAAAGACACTGCAACTTGACTTGCATTCTGCAGAAGTACCGCACGCTCCAAGTCGGCAGCTGTACGGCACCTATCTCAACGACTCAAAAGTGAATCCCCCGCATCATCTGCTGCATCGCAATCGCTTCAGGTGACAAGCTGGGCTTGGCCCCATCTTTCGCACCCTTGGCGGCGTCGCTGTCGGGGAACATGCGGAAGCTGGTGTTCATGGCAATCTGGGCCACACGGGGCAACAGGGCGTGCAGCAGTTCACCGGCTTGGCCCAGGCGGGTGGCGACGCGCACGGGTTTGTAGATGCAAGCCTGGGCAATCATGTCGGCGGCTTCTTCAGGGGCCAGGGTAGGCACGTTGTTGTAGATCTTGGTGGGCGCAATCATGGGCGTGCGCACCAAGGGCATGTTGATGGTGGTGAAGGTGATGCCGAGATCGGCGTATTCGCTGGAGGCGCAACGAGTCCAGGCGTCCAGCGCCGCTTTGCTGGCGACATAGGCCGAGAAACGTGGGGCGTTTGTGAGCACGCCGATGGAACTGATGTTGACCACATGGCCTTTGCGTTTGGCCACCATGCCCGGCAACAAACCCAGGGTCACACGCAAGCAGCCAAAGTAGTTGAGCTGCATGGTGCGCTCAAAGTCGTGGAAGCGGTCGTAGCTGGATTCAATGGCGCGGCGTATCGACCGGCCCGCGTTGTTGATGAGAAAGTCCACGCCACCATAGGTGTCGTTGATGGCTTGCAGCATCTCTTTGCAACTGGCTTCGTCGGCAATGTCGCTGGAGTAGGTGATGAGTTGGGCGTCTTTGCCTGCGGCCGCCAGAATTTCTTTCTTCGCTTCAGCCAGCTTGGCTTCGTCGCGCCCGCAAATCAGGGTGATGGCACCGGCCTCTGCAAACTTGATGGCCGCCGCCAGCCCAATGCCCGATGAACCGCCCGTGACCAGCACCACCTTGCCACCCACGGTGCCGCGCAAGCTTCGGTCCACATGCAAGGCGGGGTCAAGGTGGCGCTCCCAGTAGTCCCACAAGCGCCAAGCGTAGTCGTCCAGCTTGGGACAAGCGATACCCGTGCCTTTGAGTGCCGCCAGGGTTTCGCGGCAATCGAATCGCGTGGGGTAGTTGATGAAGGTAAAAATGTCTTCGGGCAGGCCCAAATCTTTCATCACCGCATTGCGTATGCGGCGCACTGGGGCCAGGGCCAGCAGGCCTTTTTTGACGCTCTTGGGAATGAAGCCCAAGAGCGCGGCGTTCACAAACAAATTCATCTTCGGTGCATGAGCGGCTTTGCTGAAGATGTCCAGCACATCACCCACGCGGTAGCCTTGGGGGTCAACCAGGTGGAAGCATTTTTTGTTCAGTTCCACTTTGCTGTGACTGATGTGATCCAGCGCGGCCACCACAAAATCCACCGGCACGATGTTGATGCGCCCGCCCTCCAGCCCAATGCTTGGCATCCACGGCGGCAGCAACTGGCGCATGCGCTGGATGAGTTTGAAGAAGTAGTAGGGGCCGTCGATCTTGTCCATCTCGCCCGTCGTTGAATCGCCCACCACCATGGCGGGGCGATAGACCGTCCAGGGCGACTTGCATTCCTTGCGAACGATTTTTTCGCTCTCGTGTTTGGTCATGAAGTAGGGGTGGTCCAGGCCGTCTGCTTCCTCAAACATGTCTTCGCGGAACACGCCTTCATAGAGGCCGGCCGAGGCAATGGACGACACATGGTGCACATGGCCGGCATCAAGGGCTTTGGCCAGTTCCACCATGTTGCGCGTGCCTTCAATGTTGACCTTGACTTGGGCTTCTTCGTCGGCCCCCAGGTCGTACACCGCCGCCAGGTGGTACACATGATCGACCTGGCCTTTGAGTTTTTTAATGTCTTCGGCACTCACGCCCAACTTCTTGGCCGTGAGGTCACCCAGCACCGGCACAGCGCGCGCCGGTGTGGTGCCCCAGTAAGCCAACAACTCGGCCACCTTGCCCTGGCTTTCAGGGCGCAGCAGGAAATAAACCGTGGCACCGCGCCGCTGCAACAGGGTTTTGACCAAACGTTTGCCAATGAAACCGGTGGCACCGGTAACGAAGTAGTGCATGTTGTGCTCCTGTTCTGTTATGCGACGCGGGTTGGCGCTTTCGTAGACACGCATTCTTCATCCAAACGTGAGTTTTGACGCTGCGCGCTTACCCGGGGTAGGCAGTCCGGTTTGTAGAAGCGACTCACTAGAAAACTAGGGTGCTTGCTCCAGGATGGCTGCCTATAGTGGCCTCTTCCCATTTCATCGCAACCCTCTTCCTCTTTTTCAGCAAAGGACACTTCATCATGGTCAAGAAACTCAAACAAATGGCTGAAAAACAAGCCACGTCCAGCAAATCCGGTTTTGACAGTGCGCTGGCAAGCGCCGTCAAAGATTCTGCCCAGCAAATTTGGCTGGCCGGCATGGGCGCTTTTGCCAAAGCCCAGGCCGAGGGCGGGAAAGTATTTGAAACCTTGGTGAAAGAAGGCGTTTCGCTCCAGCGCAAAACCCAGTCGGTGGCCGAAGGCAAAATTTCCGAGGTCACCAGCAAAGTCTCCAACATGGCCAGCATGGCGGGTGAAGTGGGGGCCAAAGCCGGTCAACAATGGGACAAGCTGGAATCCATTTTTGAAGAGCGCGTGGCCCGTTCGCTGAACAAACTCGGCGTGCCTTCGGCCAAAGACGTGAATGTGCTGATTGCGCGCATTGATGCGTTGAGCAAACAAGTGGCGCAGTTGTCCAAAACCAAGACAGCCACCGCTGTTAAAAGCGCGGCCAAAACCGCCCGCAAAGTAGCCGCCAAGAAGACCGTTCGCAAAGCAGCCTGAAGCCCATGCCAGTGACGGAGCGCAAAAAACCGCCCGCCACCCCGCGCATCGGCCTGGCCTTGGCGGGGGGCGGGCCGCTGGGTGCCATTTATGAGATTGGTGCCATGTGCGCCTTGGACGAGGCCTTGCAAGGCATTGATTTCAATGACTTGCAAGGTTATGTGGGGGTCTCGTCGGGTGGTTTCAGCGCCTCGGGCCTGGCCAATGGTTTGACGCCGCGCGAATTGTGTGATGCCTTCATCGAGAACATTGGGCCGTCGCATGATGTGTTTGAGCCGTCGCTGCTGCTGCAGCCAGCGTGGATGGAAATCATGCAGCGCTTGGCGCAACTGCCCATGTTGATGGGTCAAGCCTGGCTCGAATACCTGGCCTCGGGCGGCTCGATGGCATCGGGTTTTGAGCGTGTGGCGCGTGCTTTGCCCACGGGCTTGTTTTCCAACGACGCCATCGACACCCAGTTACGTCGCCTGTTTTCCCTGCCTGGGCGCAGCAACGATTTTCGTGCGCTCAAACGCCAGTTGGTGGTGGTCGCCACCGATGTGGACACCGGCCAGAGCGTGCCCTTTGGCCTACCGGGGCATGACGACGTGCCCATCTCCAAAGCCGTGCAAGCCAGCGCCGCGTTGCCCGGCCTGTACCCACCGGTTGCCATCAAAGGCCACCACTATGTGGACGGAGTGCTCAAAAAAACCCTGCATGCCTCGGTGCTGCTGGAACAAGGGCTGGACTTGTTGATTTGTCTGAACCCGCTGGTGCCCTACAACGCCACCCAACACCCCCAGCACCGCGTGCTGTCCAAAGGGCGGGGGCGTATTCCCAAACTGGTGGAGGCTGGCCTGCCCGTGGTCTTGTCACAAACCTTCCGCACCTTGGTGCACTCCCGGCTGGACATAGGCCTCAAAGGCTATGCACAAACCTACCCCAACACCACCATCGTGCTGTTCGAGCCCGACCAGCGCGATCCCCAACTTTTTCTAGCCAACACCTTCAGCTACACCCAACGCCGCGAGTTGGCCGAACATGCTTACCAACAAACCCGCCAGCAGTTGCGCGAGCGCCGCGCCACGCTCGCCCCCTTGCTCGCCCACCACGGCGTGGCCCTGAACGTCGAGGTGTTGAACGACCCACACCGCTTCTTGCTGGAAAAACGCCGCAAACCGCGTCCGTTTCAAAGCAAGACCAAGGGCACTTCGCTGCGGGTTGGGGCTGCGGTGAAACAACTGGAAGCGGTGCTGGGCGACTTGGAGAACGCGCTGCCCGTGGTCGCAAAGAAGGCCCCAAATCCCCGGCGCATCAAGGGTTGAGTTGCCCGGGAAAGACCCACAGCAGCGCGGCCGTCATGGTCACATAGCGCAAAAATTTGCCAATCGCCATGTAAAAAACACAAGGCCAAAATGGCAGCCGCAACCACCCCGCCAGCGCACACAGCGGGTCGCCCACAATCGGCAACCACGACAACAAACACGCCTTGGCCCCAAAACGCTGCAACCAAGCCAGGGCGCGGTGTTCGGCGGTTTTACCGGTGGCGCGTTCATACACCTTCTCCGCACCCAGGCCCATCCACCAGCTCACCGCACCACCCAAGGTGTTGCCTGCCGTGGCGACAAAAATAGCGGGCCAAAACAGCTCGGGGTTGAGTTTCACCAAACCGAACACGGCGGGCTCTGAGCCCATGGGCAACAAGGTGGCTGAAATAAACGCCACCACAAACACAGTGGACAAACCAAATTGCGGCAAGGCCAAGGCGGCCAGCAGCGCGGTGAGGGCAGATTCCATCCAAGCAGTCATGGGTTGAATTATGGGTGGCCGTTGTGACACCGCGCCGCTATACTCC
>JBJTHI010000036.1:0-20410 GCA_046094425.1 Burkholderiales bacterium
ACCGGTTGGGGGTGCCCCGGCTGTCATGACCTCAAACTCTCGAACCGCCTGGTGCGGACCCGCATGCCAGGTGGTGTGGCAGGGGTGCCTCCGATAATGGAGGCCCCCTATGCCGATTCAGCACAGCAACTGTTTGCGCGCTCGGTGCAACCGCACAAACAAGTTGTCTTCACTGATGCCCAGTTGCGCGGACACCTCGTCAGCCGGCAAATCCATCAGCACCCGTTTTTCCATCACCTCACGCAAACCGGTGGGCAGGGCGTTGATACGCGCCAAGGTTTGGGTGAGCATTTGGCGGTGTTCGGCCAGCTCATCGGGCCGGGCCTGTGGGCATTCAATCGCAGCGATGGCCCCGCTGGATGCGTCTTCATCGTCGTCCAGTGCGTCCAGGCTGTCCCAACTGGCGCGTTGGCGTATCAAGTCGACAATTTTGTTTTTCAACACGGCGGTCAACCAAGACCGCAGGGCCGAGCGGCCCGCAAACAAGGCGCGGCCACAGAGCACGGCTTCAAACACGTCGTGCACCACGTCTTCGGCCAACATCGGGTCGTGCAATTTGCGCTCGGCAAAACGCACCAGGTAGTCGCGGTGCGAGACCAAGTCACGCCAAGAAATGTCCACCGGCGCGGACGCATTGGGTACTTCACCGAGCAGTGCAGGGTGGAAGGTGGAGGTGTTGCTGCTGGGGTGGGTGGCGATGTTCATGCTGGTTTCCTGTGGTTGCTCAAGGGCTTGAAGCGATGGACGTGACTTTGGCCGCCCCACCTCGCAGCCACCTCGCCAAACCTCACAGGAAGATCACATTTGGGCCCTTTCTGCATCACAGCGCGCGCTAGCCCGCATATTTCACCAGGTCGCTCTTCTATGCCCGGCAACACCGCATGAATGCTCACTTTCGCGGCTTCGAGCGCCAAATCCAATGTGTGCCGAGCGCTACACACCCGATCGCGCCGTGCTGCGGTACGCTGGCGGCGTTGCTCCGCCAAAGCCGGAGGCTTTGGCCTTCGACAGGCACAACCAGTCCTCAAGGACTGTATGTGTCCGGTCTCAGCCTCGCGGGCACGAGCCCGCAGCGTCGTCTCGCCTTGCCAGCGCACCGCATCACAGCCCACTCGGGCGCGTCCCCGGTGAAATATCCGGGCTAGCTTCATGCACTGCCAACGCCACGACGGCGCTGATGGCCGCACGTGCCTGCGGGCTGTTGTGCCAGCAGGTGGAGCCCATCATTTGCGAAATTTGTTTGGTGATGGACAAAGGGTCTTCATCCACCAGTTGCGACAGCGACGAAAAGCCGATTTGTTCCAGCCGCGAAATCACGGTGTCGCCCACGCCTTTGAGGGCGCGCAGTTTGTGTTTTTCTGCTTCGGGAAAAGGCATGTGAATTCAAGCGGCCTTTTGTTCAAGCAAATAGTTCGCCCCTTCGTACTGCCCGAGCACCTCGGTGAGGTAGGGCAAGACGGTGAGCAGTTCGTCGTGCAGGGTGTAGGGGGGGTTCAGAATGAACACGCCACTGCCCGCCAAACCAAATCCCTGCGAGTCGGGCTGCTGCACCGTGAGTCGGGCATGCAGCCAGCCTTTGGGGGCCAATGCTTCCAGGCGTTTGGGCAGTTGTGCTGCCTCCAGCTTTTGCACCTGGGGGTACCACACCATGTAAACACCTTCAGCGAAACGCTCCAAGGCCGCGCGCAAGCTGGCGACCACACGGCCATAGTCCTTGTGGCCTTCGTAGCTCGGATCCATCAACACCACCGCGCGGCGGCTCGATGGGGGCACCTGGCCCTTGAGCGCATCAAATCCGTCAAGCTGTTTGACTTCAGCGCCGCGCTGCTCCGCCATATAGGACTCCAAGATGCGGAAGTCCGTGGGATGCAGTTCAAACAAACGCATTTGGTCTTGTGGCCGCAAAAGCACACGCGCCATCGCCGGTGAGCCGGGGTATTGTTCCAGCGGCACCTGTCCCTTCGCTTGATCGCCCCCCGGGTTGAACTGGCGCACCAACGCCAGGTAGTCGGCCACCGCAGCGGGCATGGCTTCACGTTGTGATTCATCCAGGTTCCACAGCCGAGCAATGCCTTCTTCGTACTCGCCTTTTTTCTGCGCATAACGCCCTTCCAGCGAATACCCACCCGCGCCAGCGTGGGTGTCCACCAGGCGATAGGGCTTGTCTGTTTGGTTCATATAACGCAGCACCAAGGCCAGCACCGTGTGCTTGAGCACATCGGCATGGTTGCCCGCGTGAAAGGCGTGTCGGTAAGCGAGCATGGGGCAATCTCCAGTGGGGCTGCGGGTATTGTCTTATGGGTGGGTTACTTGCTTCAGGAATTCAGTACGACCGGCGATTGCGATAACACGATTGCGATAACAAGCGCCCATGTGTAAACTCCCACACACGGACACACATGGCTACCAACCTCGCAATCAATCCCGAGCTGCTCGACCTGGCGCTTGAAGTCAGTGGTGAACGCACGAAAAAAGCTGCTGTCACCTTGGCACTGCAAGAGTTCATTGCGCGGCGTCAGCAAAAACGGGTGCTTGACCTGATGGGCAAGTTGGAGTGGGACACCACCTATGACTACAAAGCGGAGCGTTCACGCCAGTGACGCTGCTTGTTGACACCAGCGTTTGGTCGCTGGCCTTGCGGCGTGACACCGTTGTTGACGCGCCCGAAGTTCAGGTGCTCAAGGAGGCCCTCAGCGGTGCAGATGTGGTCGTGACGACAGGCCTGGTTTTGCAGGAGCTGCTGCAAGGTTTCACAGGGGCCAAGGCCGGCGGGCAGATCGTTGAACGTTTTTCTTCATTGCCCTTGATTCAGCCTGATCGGGAAGACCATGTGGCTGCTGCGGGGCTGAGAAACCTCTGTCGCCGCTCAGGCGTGCAGATCGGTACGGTGGACGCGCTCATCGGACAGCTTTGCATTCGGCATGACTTGGTGCTGCTGTCCACCGATCAAGATTTTGTGCATGCAGCCAAGCATTCCAATCTCAAGGTTTGGGCTCCCAAGGCGACAAAACGCGTTCGGTAGCAGTTCGGCGAATGACGCCGAACGACCACGTTTCGCGCAACCTTGCTGTGGTGTAATTCTGCGCATGTCCAGTCGTTTCAAACATGTGGCTCTGGTTGGAAAACACAACGCCGTTGGCATCGCTGGCGTGCTCGAAGAAATTGCGCAGTTTTTGATGCGCCTGGGGTTGGATGTGTCGCTGGAAAAAGAAACCGCGCTCAACACCGGCCTCACGGGGCACGGCGCGTACACACCGGCTGAACTGGGCGAACGCTGCGACCTGGCAGTAGTGGTCGGGGGCGATGGCACCATGCTGGGCATTGCCCGGCAGTTGGCACGGTTTGGCATGCCTTTGGTGGGCATCAACCAGGGGCGACTGGGTTTCATCACCGATGTGCCGGTGAACGATTACGCCCAAACCCTGACCCCCATGATCGCGGGCGACTATGTGGAAGAACGCCGCACCATGCTGGAAGGCGGTGTGTGGCGTGACGGGGTCTGTATTTTTGAAGCCCTGGCCATGAACGATGTGGTGGTGAGCCGAGGGGCCACCGCCAGCATGGTGGAACTCAAAATCGACATCAACCAAGAAGCGGTGGCCAACATTCGTGCCGACGGATTGATCGTGGCCTCACCTACAGGCTCCACGGCCTATGCGCTCTCAGCAGGTGGGCCCCTCTTGCACCCAGGCATTGCGGGCTGGGTCATGGTGCCCATCGCCCCGCATGATTTATCCAACCGACCCATCGTGCTGCCCGACGCAGGCGAGGTGCGCATTGAAATTGTGGCGGGCCGCGACGCCAGTGTGAACTTCGACATGCAAAGCCTGGCCAGCCTGCTGCACGGCGACCGCGTCACGGTGCGGCGCTCGGCACACCAGGTGCGGTTTCTGCACCCACTGGGTTGGAGTTACTACGCCACCTTGCGCCGCAAGCTGCGCTGGAACGCGGGTACCAGCAGCGGCCATTGAAAAGAAGCACCTGACCATGTTGCGACGTTTGGCCCTGCGCGATTTCGTCATCGTCACTGAATTGGAAGTGGAGTTGGCAGGTGGTTTTTCGGTGCTGACCGGCGAAACCGGCGCGGGCAAATCCATCTTGATCGACGCCTTGCAATTGGCCCTGGGCAGCCGGGGAGATGTGGCCGTGGTGCGCGAAGGGGCTACACGCTGCGAAATTACCGCCGAGTTCGACACACCGGCCTCGCTGCGTGCTTGGTTGGACGAGGCTGGTTTTGAAGTGGAAGACCACTTACTTCTTCGCCGCAGCATCGACACCCAAGGCAAAAGCCGCGCCTGGGTCAATGGCAGCAGCGCCACCATCAGCCAATTGCGCGAAGCGGCCGACCACCTGGTGGACATACACGGGCAACACGCTTGGCAAAGCCTGACGCGCACGGCTTCGGTTCGGGCTTTGCTCGACACCTACGCCGAGCTGGACACCACCGCCGTCGCGCAAAGCTGGGCCGCGTGGCGCACAACCGAACAAACGCTGCAAACCGCGTTGTCGCAACAAGACCACCTCAGCCGTGAACGCGAACGTTTGGCTTGGCAAATTGGCGAGTTAGACAAACTCTCACCCGGCGCAGACGAGTGGCCCGAGCTGAACAGCGAACACCAAAAACTCTCTCACGCGCAGGCCTTGATCGATGCGGCGCAACAAGCCACACAAGCCTTGAGCGAAGGCCCGAGCAATGCGCAAGACCTGAGCCACGCCGCCATGAGTCACTTGCAAGGCGTGGCAGCGTTTGATGCCGAGTTGCAAAACATCATTGAGGTTTTACAAAGCGCGCAAGCCCAGTTGCAAGATGCCACCCACAGCTTGTCAAACTATTTGGGTCGCACCGACCTGGAACCGCAGCGTCTGCAAGAACTGGACGAGCGCTTGTCGGCCTGGATGAGTTTGGCGCGGCGTTACCGCTGCCCGCCGCAAGAGTTACCCGCCTTGTGGTTGTCGTGGAAAGCCGAACTGCAAACACTGGAGGGCGCTTGTGATGTGCTGGCGCTGGAAAAAGCCCTCGCACAAGCGCATGCCGCCTTCAATACGGAGGCCGCACGCTTAACCACTGCGCGCAAAAAGGCCGCCCCAGCCATGGCAGCGGCCATCACCCAAGCCATGCAACAACTGGGCATGGCGGGCGGTCGCTTTGAGGTGGTGCTCACTGAGCACAGCAGCCCACAGTCTTGGGGTTTGGAGTCGGCCGAGTTTTTGGTGGCGGGGCACGAGGGCAGCACGCCACGAGCCTTGAACAAAGTGGCTTCTGGTGGTGAGTTGTCGCGTTTGGCTTTGGCTGTGGCCATCACGACCACAACACGGGACAGCGCGCGCTCCGGTAGCCCAAGTGGAGAAACTGAACCCAGCGCGGGCACCTTGATTTTTGACGAGATCGACGCCGGTGTGGGCGGCGCGGTGGCAGACACGGTGGGGCGTTTGATGAAACAGCTCGGTGCCAACCGCCAGGTCTTGGCAGTCACCCACCTGCCCCAAGTGGCCGCATGCGCCGACCAACATTTTGTGGTGACCAAAACCACCCAACAAGGTCGCACCCTCAGTCAAGTGGGCCTTGTTCAAGGTGAAAAACGTGTGGCAGAAATTGCCCGCATGTTGGGTGGACAGCAACTCTCCACCACCAGTTTGGCCCACGCCCAAGAAATGTTGGCCGTGGCAAAAGATAAGCTCGTGCCACCGCCCACCTCCAGCAAAAACAAAACTCCTCGAGCCACCAAACCATGACCCGCCCAGAATCCACAGTCGAACCCTTCAGCGACAGCACACCGCCTCTGGAGCGGCGTTCACGCAACGTCATGCTGGTCACGGGCATTTCAGGTTCAGGCAAATCGGTCGCCCTGCACGCCTTGGAAGACGCCGGTTATTTCTGTGTGGACAACCTGCCCCCCGAATTGCTGCGCGACTTTTTGCGTTTAGAGCATGAGCGTTCCGAGCCACGTGTGGCCATTGCCGTGGATGTGCGCAGCGCCGGTTCGCTGCCCCATTTATTGCCGTTGCTCAAAGACTTGCGCGCCGAGGGCGTGCCGATTCGTTCGGTGTTTTTAGACGCCACCACGGACGCCTTGGTGCGGCGGTTTTCTGAATCGCGTCGCCCACATCCCCTGTCACGGCTAAGTGATGAAGGCCCCCAAAGCTGCCGCGTTGCGTCACCCCCCCCGAGGGGGCTGAGCAAACTTGGGAGCGGCCCGGCGTTTGCTCAAGAGGTTCAAGAAGGTGGTCGTGCTTTGGTGGATGCGATCGAGATGGAGCGCGAGTTGCTCGCCGACTTGCGCGAGGTGTCCACCGTCATCGACACCAGTCAACTGCGCCCCACACAACTGCGCGCGTGGATGCGTAATTTGGTCAAGTCCGGTGCCAACCGCATCACCTTGGTGTTTGAGTCTTTTGCCTTCAAACACGGAGTTCCGCTGGACGCGGACTATGTGTTTGACGTGCGCATGCTGCCCAACCCGCATTACATTCGCGAGTTACGCCCGCTCACCGGGCGCGATGCGGGAGTAGCCGACTATCTTAGTCAACAACCCGAGGTGGGCGAAATGCTGGAGCAAATCGATGCCTTCATCTCGCGCTGGTTGCCCGCTTTTGAAGGCGACCAGCGCAGCTTCCTGACGGTGGCCGTGGGCTGCACGGGCGGGCAACACCGCTCGGTGTATTTGGTGGAAAACCTGGCGCAACGTTTTGCGAAAAAGGCCGCTACCTTGACACGGCACCGTGAACTGGATTTCCGCGAGTAAGAACCTATCCACACCGCACCTCTTTGGCCAGCGCATGCTCACCGACAACACCTTTAAGCTGCCGCTCTTCCCACTGCAAGCGGTGCTCTTTCCGGGTGGCCTCTTGTCACTCAAGGTGTTTGAGGCGCGTTACCTGGATTTGGTGACCCATTGCCTACGCAGCGGCGAGCGCTTTGGCATCGTGGCTTTACAAGCAGGCAGTGAGACGGGGAAAAACAAAACCGGTGAGCCACCCCGCATGGAAAGCACAGGCGTGGCCGCCGAGCTGATGGAGGTGGACAGCGCACAAACCGGCATCCTGCAAGTGCGCTGCAAAGGTGTGCACCGATTTGATATCAAAACCAGTCGCCAAGAAGCGGACGGCCTGTGGGTGGCACGGGTCAGCCGACAAGCCGACGACCTGGACGCCGCCCCAACCGCCGACATGTTGGACACCGTGCGCGCTCTGGCCTCGGCCATCGCTTCGCTCAAAGAACAAGGCAGCGAACCCTTTTTGGAACCCTATCGTTTTGGCAGCGCCAGTTGGGTGGCCAACCGCTGGTGCGAAATACTGCCCATCTCCCTCACTGCCAAACAAAAACTCATGGAGTTGCCCGATGGCTTGGCCCGGCTGCAATTGGTGCGCGACTTTTTGCGCAACAAGGGTGTGGTGTCTTGAGCAAGGCAGCTTCCCTGTCCCGAGGAAGAGAATTTAGATAGAACAAAAGCGTCTGAAGCAGGGCGCGCAACGGCCCTAGACTCGCGGCTCTTTTGCTTTTGTTTGCACTGCCGTGAAGATCCGCCACCTCGACCTCTCCAGCGACCCCAGCACCGCTGAACACGATGCCCTGGGTTTGCCGCCGCTGGAGGCGGAAGTTGTTCATCCCGGCCAGCACCCGTGGCTGCGGGCCGCCATGTGGGCGGCCGTGTTTTTATTGGCCAGCGCCATGCTCTTGGTGGTGGTGCAGTTTTTCATCAACCACAGGCTTGAAGGTGCGGTGGCGCTGGTGGGCGAAACCTTGCAATCACCCGCGTTTTGGTCCGCCGTGGCCGTAGGCTTGCTCGCGCAAACGGTGGATGGGGCCCTGGGCATGGCCTATGGCATCACCTCCACCACGTTTTTGATGGCGGCAGGTAGCAGCCCCTTGGTTGCCACGGCCAGCGTTCACATTGCTGAGGTGTTCACCACCGGGGTTTCTGGCATCAGCCATGTGCGGTTAGGTAATGTGGACAAACGTTTGTTCTTCCGCTTGTTGGTGCCGGGCTTCATCGGCGCCGTGGGGGGTGCCCTGTTGGTGTCGCAAGTCGATGGTGCCTTGCTAAAACCGTATGTCAGCGCCTACTTGGCAGTGATGGGTTTGTACGTCTTGAGCAAGGTGTTCAAACGCATCAAGATCGCGCAAAAAGAACCCCGCCATGTGGGCAAACTGGCGCTGTTCGGTGGTTTTGTGGATGCCGTGGGGGGCGGTGGCTGGGGGCCAGTGGTCACCACCACCTTGATCGGCTCCGGCCACAACCCACGCACTACGATTGGTTCGGTGAATTTCGCCGAGTTTTTCCTGACCCTGGGCAGCGCCGGCGCGTTTGCGATTTTGGTGGACGAGGGCCCTTGGGCCACGGTGGCAGGTTTGGTGTTGGGTGGTTTTTTTGCTGCGCCGTTGGCCGCCGTGTTGTGCCGCCGCTTACCCACCAAGGTCTTGCTCGCGCTGGTGGGCTCGCTGATTGCCGCGATCAGTTTGTACAACCTCTACAACGCCTTATCCTGATTCAGCCAGCAACCATTTTTTCAATGGTGCCGGCACGCCCAGAGCCAAGGCTTGCTCACGTGTGAACCACTGCCCCTCGGGTAAGGCTTGGGTCACTTGGGTCAGCGCTGACGCCCCCAAACGGGTTGGCAAAGTATGGCGCACCGGGTGCAGCGTCCAGTCCAAATGCGTGAGCACATGAACAAAGCTGGGCAGCCGCTCGGACTGCCCGGGCCATGAGGTCAGCAGTTGATGGAGCTGCGCCGCATCGGAAAACTCCGGCAAGCTCCACAGCCCCGCCCAAATGCCTAGGGCCGGACGCTGCATGAGCCACACGCGGTCTTGATGCGCCAGCCACAACCAATGGTGTTCACGCTGGCTGCGTTTGAGCTTGCGGGTTTTGATGGGATAGCGGGTTGGCTCACCGTTTTTCAGTGCTTGGCAGTGGGCCTGCACCGGGCAGCGTGGGCACTGCGGCTGGCGAATCAAACACAGCGTGGCACCCAAGTCCATCAAACCCTGGGTGTAAGCGGCTATGCCCTGCTGCGGCAAGAGATCGGTGGCTTGTTGCCACAGGGCGCGCTCTTGGGCCGCTTGGGCCAAATCACCTTCAAAAGCGAGCACGCGGGAGAGCACCCGCTTCACATTGCCGTCCAAGATGGCCACCTGCTGGCCAAAACAA
This sequence comes from Burkholderiales bacterium, assembly GCA_046094425.1. Taxonomy (GTDB): domain Bacteria; phylum Pseudomonadota; class Gammaproteobacteria; order Burkholderiales; family Burkholderiaceae_C; genus JANPCX01. The sequence goes on from JBJTHI010000036.1 coordinate 9,150, forward strand.
AAAGCGGCGATGGCGGCGGCGGTGGAGCGGCCTATGCCCGGCAGTTCTGCAAGTTGCGCGGCGGTTGATGGAAACTGCCCGCCAAACTGACTGACCACGGTTTGCGCACAGCGGTGCAAATTGCGCGCGCGGCTGTAGTAACCCAAACCACTCCACAACGCGAGTACATCGTCTACCGACGCGGCTGCGAGTGACTGCACATCAGGAAAACGCTGCGTGAACCGGTCAAAGTAAGCCAGCACTGTACTGACTTGGGTTTGCTGCAACATGATTTCGGAGAGCCATACCCGGTAGGGATCGCGGTTCTTCTGCCAAGGCAGGTCGTGGCGGCCATGCTCGGCCTGCCATGCAATCACTTCAGCGGAGAACCGGTGTTTAGCCCTCAAACCTTGGCCGTGTGCATCAGCAAGTCAGGCACAGGCTCGTCACTCAAGGGCAAGTTGATGGTGAGCAAGTCAGACGCCGGGTTCTTCCAGGGGCTGTCTTCCGCCTGCCCGCGCAGGGCGAGCAGGTGTTCTGCGACGCGGGTCAGGCGTTGCTGCAAGCGTTCGTCTTGGCCCTCGATCTCGGCAATGCGCTGTTCTAACTCGCCGTCCGCCGACTGAATGCGCTGCAAGGCTTCGCTGCGGCGGCGAAAACCTTTGCGGCGTTCACGCAGTTGTGAGTCCACCTGCACCGAAGCGGTTTTATTCCACATTTCCACTTGGCTGCTGGCGTTTTCAAACACCACACGCAATTTGGAAACCAGCATGCGGCGAAACTGCTCCATGAATTTGGGCTGGGACAGGCGCAGCGACAAAGTCAGGCCCAGGTACTGCACATAGTTGCGTTCGATCAAGGCCAACTCTTCGCGGAATTTGGCGAGGTCGGGCCCCGGCTCCAAGGCCAGCGCAAAACCAAACTCGGCATTGAGGCGACCGAAGGCGGCGTCCAGCATTTGCCGCATTTCAAAACAACGTTTCTGGCCTTGTTGAATCAAGGTGTCTAAACGCCCGCACATGGACAAAAACGCTTTTTTGGCACCCAAGTTCAAGATGGAATTCGTCATGGCGGCTTGCATGGTTTCCACTTCTTCGCGCACGCGGTCGCTGGACAGGCCAATCAGCGCGTCTTTCATCATGCGGGCATGCACCATGCGCAGGGCTTGCAAACGGGTAGTACATTTTTCGAAATCGGTCGCGTCGGCCTGCACACGCTTGAGCATGAGGTTGACCTTGGTGGCGCTTTTGCCGCGCAGGCTGCGCAGCTCCTGCGCTTGTTCGGCCAACTGCCGACGCGCGTCGCCCAAACGCCGCATGATTTGCGCTTCCACGCCGTGACAAGCGTCGCTCACCGCCAACTCCAGCATCTTGCGGCGCTGCGGCAACAACTGTTCCGACAGCGCCGCCTCCAGCTCCGGCAAGCGGCTTTGCGCCAGGCCCGCCTCGTCGCCCGACACACGCGCCGCCAAGGCTTGGCGCGCCGAAAGAGGAAACACCCGCTCAGGCGGAATGCCCAAGGTGCGTGCGGTGCTCTGGCGCTGCGACTCAATTTGCGCCCGCACGGCTTCCGCCGTGGCCATGGGGTCGATCAGCGCGTCGATTTTGTTAAGCACCACATAACGGGCCAAGGGGTGGCTGCTGAGGTGGTCGCGCCAAATGGTGAGGTCTGACTTCGTCACCCCGGTGTCGGCCCCCAGGATGAACACGGTGGCGTGGGCCGAAGGCAAGAGGCTGAGGGTCAACTCCGGCTCAGCGCCAATGGCGTTGAGCCCAGGGGTGTCCAGCACCACCAGCCCTTGTTTGAGCAGAGGGTGAGGGTAGCTGATGAGGGCATGACGCCACTTGGGCACCTCGACCAAACCTTCGTCGTTGGTGGGCGGGTTGTCGTCCGGGTTTTTGTCGTCCCAAAACCCCAGCTCGCGCGCCGCCTCTACGGAAACCCATTGGGTGCGCATCACTTCGAGCAGCGACTGGGAGAGCGCTTGCCCGTTTTCCACATTCAAAGCCATGTGCGTCCAAGCCTGGGGTCGCTCGCGCAACTCCATGAGGGACGGGCCTTCCAGCCGCGTTTCTATGGGCAACAAGGCCAACTCGGGGTCAGAGTCTTCGTCGTAACCCAACTCCACCGGACACATGGTGGTGCGCCCCGGGGTGGCAGGCAACACCCGCTGTCCAGCGTCAGAAAAAAACACCGCATTGATCAGCTCAGACTTGCCACGAGAAAACTCCGCCACAAAAGCCACCACGAGTTTCTCGCCACTCAAACGCTCTTTCAGCGTTTTCAGAGCGTCCAGGGTGGCGGTGGTGCTGAGGTCTTGCTCCGAGAGGTAGTCTGAGAAATCGTCTAGGCGTTGCGTCAAACCCTTGCGCCAACCGCTGAGTGTGTCGAGACTGCGTGCGAAGTCTTGCGTCATAGGGCTTGCGTTAACCGTGGATAAGCGAAGGATGTGTAGGCCTGAGCTTGCCAGACCCAGCGTCGTGGCATGGTAGCGCAAGGTTTGCTGCTTGTTTGCACTAACTTGCAACAGCGCTGGCAAAAGTCCACAGCCACGCCGCCTCCCTTCAGCGCCGCTGGCAGCTCGGGCAATAAAAGGTGGAGCGCTGGCCTTGAACCAAACGTTTGATGGGTGTGGCGCAGACGTGGCAGGGCTGCCCCTCGCGCCCATACACCTGGGCCTGGGTTTGAAACGCACCCGCCATGCCATGGGCATCTACAAAATCACGCAAGGTGGAGCCGCCCAGTTCCAGGGCCCGCGCCAAAGTTTGTTGCACCGCTTGCGCCAGGCGCTGCGCGCGTGGACGGCTGATGCGATCGCTGCGGGTGCGCGGGTCAATCCCCGCTTGAAACAGAGCCTCGCAGGCATAAATGTTGCCCGCACCCACCACGATCTGCCCGCCTAACAGGGCTTGTTTCACGGCCACGCGACGGCCTTGCAAGCCCGCATGCAAGACCTGGCCGTTGAACCCCGGGTCGAAGGGTTCCATGCCCAACCCGGCCAACAACTTCGCGGCAACGCCCTGGTTCAACGCAGGCGACCACACCACGGCACCGAAGCGGCGCGGGTCGGTGAGGCGCAAACAGCCCTGTGTGGTCTGCAGTTCAAAGTGGTCGTGTGGGCCCAGGGCGGGCAGTTGCCGTGAGAACTGCAAGGAACCCGACATGCCCAAATGCATCAACAAGCCCGGGCTGTTTTCCTGGCGGGCATGATCCGGGTGGGACAAAGGCAACCACAAGTACTTGCCTCGCCTGCGCACTGCCCCCACCACCTTCCCAACCAGAGCCTCGGGTTCGCAGCCCAGGGGCCAGCGCAGTGGTTTGCCCAAACGCACCGCCCCTACCCCAGCCCCCTCGATTCGGGCTGCAAAACTCAGACGGGTCACTTCGACTTCGGGCAATTCGGGCATGAAGGGAATTATCCAGCTCGCATCGTCTCAGAGCCCGAGTCGCCCATAGAATGAATTTCCCCACAGGAGCCATTGATGTCGTTTGCGCCCCGAGTTCGCCATGCTTCCCGTTTTGTTGCGGCCCTGACGTTGTGGGGTCTGTCGTGCAGTGCCAGCCTGGCCCAACCTGCGACCGCAACCGAAGCCACCACTGCGCCAACCCGCTCCGCCATGGACGGGCGTTTGTTTTTCGAGGTGTTGGTGGGTGAGATGCAATGGCGTTCAGGCGAGCCCTTGGGCGCCATTGATACGCTGCTGAGCGCAGCCCGTCGCCACAAAAACGAACAACTGTTCTTGCGCGCCACTGAAATGGCAGTGCAAGCTCGCTCTGGTGACCAAGCCCTGGTGGTTGTACAAAGCTGGCGCAGCACCTTGCCCCAGTCCATACCGGCGCACTACTACCTGGTTCAACTTTTGACATCCCTCGGACGAACATCTGAAACCGTCGAACCGCTGCGCTCTTTGGTGACCCTCACCCCCAGCGACAAACGCCCTGAAATGATGGCTGCGCTGCCGCGTTTTTTTGCTTCCATGCCTGACCGCAGCGCCGCAGCGAAATTGGTGGAAGACGTGCTGGAGCCATATTCGCAAAACGCCACGAAAGCATCCGCCCCACGCAACCCAGAGTACACCGCCAGCCGCCTCACCATCGCCCGCGCCTGGCTCGCCGCCAAAGACAACAGGCGTGCCTACGCCTTGCTGCAAGACGCCCACCAACAAGACCCCAGCAGCGAAGCCCCCGTGTTCTTGGCAGTGGAGATGCTGGTGCAGCAACCCAGAACCGAGGCCATCATCACCCAGTACCTGGCCAAACAGCCCCAACGCGCAGATGTGCGCTTGGCCTATTCACGCAGTCTCACCGCCACACAACGTTTTGCCGATGCCATTGAGCAACTGGACATCGTCACCCGCGCCAAACCCGAGTTGGCGGGGCCGTGGTTGGCATTGGGGGCTTTGCACGTGGAGCTGCGGCACCCGCAAGAAGCGCAAAAAGCGCTGCAAACCTATTTGCAACTGGTGGAGAAAAGTCCCACCGACACCGGCAAGGACAGCGACGAAGAAAACGAACCCTCCGTCTCCAAAGGCCGCACCGAAGCCTGGATTCAATTGGCGCATGCCGCAGAACAACTCAAGGACTACGCCGCAGCGGAGGGTTGGTTGACCAAAGTGGACGACCCAGAGCGCGCCACCCAGGTGCAAATGCGGCGGGCTTCTTTGTTGGTGCAGCAGGGTCGTTTGGACGACGCACTCATGTTGGTGTCCAACCTGCCTGATACCGATGAGGCCACCGGTCGTACCAAGGTGTTCGCCCAGGCCCAGGTGCTGCGTGAAGGCAAACGCTGGAAGGAAGCCCAAGTTTTGCTGCAAGCCGCCAGCGAACGTTTCCCCAACGATGCGTCGGTGCTCTACGAGCAGTCCATGGTGGCGGAAAAACTCGGACGCTACGATCAGATGGAGACCCTGCTGAGGCAGGTCATGACGCTCAAACCCGACCACCAGTACGCCCACAACGCCCTGGGCTATTCACTGGCGGATCGCAACTTGCGTTTGAAAGAAGCCAAAACCCTGATTCAACGTGCCCTGGAGTTGGCGCCTGGCGACCCCCTCATCACCGACAGCCTGGGTTGGGTGGAGTTTCGTTTGGGCAACAAAGAAGAAGCTGCCCGTTTGTTGCGCTGGGCCTTCCGCGCCCGGCCCGATGCTGAAATTGGCGCCCATTTGGGGGAGGTGCTGTGGGTACAGGGGCAACGTGAGGAAGCACGCCGCGTTTGGCGACAAGCCAAGTCACGCGACGCCAGCAACGAGGTGCTACGCGAAACCTTGTCGCGCTTCAAGGTGGACTTGTGATTCGTGTTTCGATTGCGCTGAGTGCGCTGAGTTTGAGTTTGGCCCTGCTGGGCTGCGCCACGCCGACACCCCCGGTGTCACGGCAAACCAACGCCGGCGAGGTTCTGTCAGGGCGCTTGGCCGTGGTCGTGGCCGACCTGCCCACCACCCACGCTGGCGATGCGCAACCCGCGCCAGCGCAGTCACTCAGCGCGGCATTTGAGCTGCGCGGATCAGCCCAAGCAGGCAGCCTGGATTTGATCTCTCCGCTGGGCTCCATCATGGCGCAAGCGGTTTGGTCGCCTGACGGGGCCACTCTGCAAAGCAACCGAGGCCGCGAGCGTTATGAGGACATGGACAGCTTGACACGCGACATGCTCGGCGAAAGCCTGCCCGTGGGAGCCTTGTTTGATTGGTTGCGCGGCAGGCCCTGGGGGGGTGCACCCAGCCAACCCAACAAGGCCCCTTCTCCCGAGGGCTTCACACAACTGGGCTGGCAGGTGGATTTGTCGCGTTTCGCGCAAGCCGTGGTGCTCGCCGAGCGTGAGCGCGCGCCCAAAGTCACTTTGCGGGCGCGCTTAGATCGGCCCTGACACATTACCCCTCATGCAGTCACTGTTAGACGTTCCCGCCCCCGCCAAGTTGAATTTGTTTTTGCATGTGCTGGGCAGGCGCCCCGACGGCTACCACCTGCTGCAATCGGCGTTTGTATTGATTGATTGGTGCGACACCCTGCATTTTGAAAAACGCAGCGATGGCCAGTTGAACCGCCACGACCTGGGCTCACCGCTGCCGCAAGACGATTTGTGCCTGCGTGCCGCCCGCGCCCTTCAAACCGCGAGCAACACGTCCTGGGGTTGCGATATTTCCATCGCCAAACAACTGCCCAGCGGTGCCGGTTTGGGCGGCGGCAGCTCAGACGCCGCCACCACCTTGTTGGCCCTGAACCGCCTGTGGAGCCTGAACTGGTCACGCTCGCAATTGCAAAAGTTGGCTTTGCCCCTGGGGGCCGATGTGCCTTTTTTTGTAGCGGGCGACAACGCCCTGGCCGAGGGCGTGGGCGAGTTGCTACGCCCATTGCTTCTGCCCGAGCATCGCTTGGCGGTGGTCAAACCCCCTTGCGAGGTGCCCACACGCGTCATTTTTAACAGCCCGCACTTGGTTCGAGACAACCAGGCTGCTATACTCTCGGGCTTTCTTGCAAGCACCGATGTCCTATTTCAAGGCTTTGGTCGCAACGACTTGCAGGCGGTGGCCGAAGCGGAATTTCCGCAAGTGGCGCAAGCAGTTCAACTGCTGCACCAACTGTTCGGAAACAGCCGCATGACGGGCTCAGGCAGTGCGGTGTTTTCCGTCTTGGACACACCGCCCGAAGCATCGGCGGCGGGCAAGAAAAAATTGGATGAGGGCGCAGATACTGCCGCCCGAGCCGCTCAGGCCATGTTGTCAGGCGTTTTGCCTGCGAATTGGACGGCTCGTGTGTGCCGCAGCCTGCCGCAGCACCCTTTATCGGGTTGGGCGGCTGACTGAGGCGGCAGTGGAAAGAGTTCAGGAGCCCAGCGCAAGCTGGGCTCCGGTGTAGGGGAGTCGCCAAGTTGGTTAAGGCATCGGATTTTGATTCCGACATGCGAGGGTTCGAGTCCTTCCTCCCCTGCCAGAAATTAAGCCGACTGCGACTAAGTCGGCCGTGTACGCGCCTGGAGTCCATGTGCTTTTCAACACCGTCTTGTTCACCGGCAATGCCAACCCTGCGTTGGCGCAAGAAATTGCCAACCACCTGGGCATTGAGCTAGGTAAAGCATCGGTTGGCCGTTTCTCCGATGGCGAAGTCGCCATTGAAATTCAGCAAAACGTGCGCGCCCGAGACATTTTTGTGGTGCAGCCTACCTGCGCGCCCACCAATGAAAACCTGATGGAACTGTGCATCATGGTCGATGCGCTCAAACGTTCTTCGGCCCGCCGCGTTACCGCAGTGATTCCTTACTTTGGCTACGCCCGACAAGACCGCCGCCCGCGCTCCACCCGGGTTCCCATCAGCGCCAAGGTGGTGGCCAATATGCTGGAAGCCGTGGGGGTAGAGCGCTTGCTCACCATGGACTTGCACGCCGACCAAATTCAGGGCTTCTTCAACATTCCGGTGGACAACATTTACGCCTCGCCGGTGTTGTTGTCCGACCTGCAAAGCAAACGTTACAACGACCTGGTGGTGGTCTCGCCCGACGTGGGCGGTGTGGTGCGCGCGCGTGCTTTGGCCAAACAACTCGGTTGCGACTTGGCCATCATCGACAAACGCCGCCCCAAAGCCAATGTGTCGGAGGTGATGCACGTCATCGGCGAGATCGACGGCCGCAATTGCGTCATCATGGACGACATGATCGACACTGCGGGCACCTTGGTCAAAGCCGCTGAAGTGCTCAAAGAACGCGGCGCAAAAAGTGTTTACGCCTACTGCACACACTCGGTTTTCTCCGGGCCCGCCATTGAGCGCATCAAGGGCTCGCAGTTGGACGAAGTCGTCATCACCAACACCATTCCCCTGAACGACGCTGGCAAAGCCTGCACCAAAGTGCGCCAGCTTTCAGTGGCCTTTTTGTTTGCCGAAACCATACGCCGCATTTCCGACGGCGAGTCGGTGACCTCTTTGTTTGCGGAGCAGAACAACAACTTCTGATGCCGTATGCAAAACCGGCACCGCATTTCGCGGTACCGGCCTTCGTGGGCTGCAAGGCCTCATCCACAAACACCTGGTCGCGGGTGTTTAACTTCCAACCGGAGTCAAATATGAAATTCGTCGCTTATGAGCGCACATTGCAGGGGACCGGAGCGAGCCGCCGCCTGCGCCTGGCCAACAAAGTGCCTGGCATTGTGTACGGGGCCGGCACGCCCACCATGATCGAGCTTGATCACAACGCGCTGTTCCATGCCCTCAAGAAAGAGGCTTTCCACTCCACCATTTTGGAGATGGAGTTGAACGGCAAGTCTGAGAAGGTGCTTCTGCGTGACCACCAGGTTCACCCCTTCCGCCCCATCGTGTTGCACATTGATTTCCAGCGCGTGGACAACACCACCCGCATCAGCAAACGCATTCCGCTGCACTTCATCAACGAAGAAAGTTCGCCTGCCGTCAAGGTGGACAAATGCTTGATGAACAAAATCGTCACCGAGTTGCAAATTCAGTGCTTGGCTTCAGCCTTGCCTGAGTTCATCGAAGTGGATTTGGGCAGCATGGCCAAAGGTCAGTCCCTGCACGTCAACGATCTGAAGCTGGCTGACGGCGTGAAAGTGGTCACCCACGGCAAACCCAACCCCGTCATCGTGTCGGTGGTGGAACCCGCCGCTGAAGAAGAAGTGGTTGCAGCACCAGTGGTGGCACCCGCCGCCAAAGGCGCCAAGCCCAAGAAAGACGAGAAACAAAATAAGAAGTGATGGCCCGGCGACAGCCGTCGCTTGCCAGAACTCCAGCCCCACCTCGGTGGGGCTTTTTCTTGCCTGAAATGGGCTGGAAGTTTTCCGAGGAAAATCGCTGAATGATTCAACTGCTGGTCGGCCTGGGCAACCCCGGCCCGGAATACGAAGCCACCCGGCACAACGCTGGGTTTTGGTTCATTGATGCAGTCGCAGGACAACTCAAAACCACGCTTGTTGTGGAGCGCAGCTATTTCGGTTTGGCGGCCCGGGCCAATACCGCCCACGGCCCCGTGTGGCTCCTAGAGCCCATGACCTATATGAATTTGTCGGGCAAGGCGGTGGCCGCTTTGGCGCGCTTCTTCAAAATTCCACCAGAGAACATCTTGGTCGCCCATGACGAGTTGGACGTGCCCCCGGGCCAGGCCAAGATAAAGTTTGGCGGCAGCCATGCCGGCCACAACGGCCTCAAAGACATACAAGCCCAACTCGGCAGCGCTGGTTTTTGGCGGCTGCGTTTGGGCATAGGCCACCCCGGCGTGAAGGCTGAAGTGGTGGACTATGTGCTGCGCAAACCGCCACTCGCAGAGCGCGAAGGCATAGACAAAGCCATTGCCCAATCACTCGGCGCTTTGGATTTGATGTTGGCCGGTGAGATGGAGCGCGCCACCATGAAGGTACATGCCAAACCACCGAGGCCGAAAGTGGAAAAATCGCCTAAACCTGCGGATCCGGCGTTGTGAGCGCGCTGCTTTTGATCTGCGCCTGAAGCCCCCGGTACTTGGCCCACAACGAGTCTTTGGATTCAATGTGTTCCGGATTGACCGGAATGCAACTCACCGGGCACACCTGCACGCACTGCGGCTCATTGAAGTGGCCCACACACTCGGTGCATTTGCTAGGCTCAATCACGTAGTAATCCGCCCCCATCGAGATCGCCTGATTCGGGCACTCGGGCTCACAGACATCGCAGTTGATGCATTCGTCGGTAATCATCAAGGCCATGTCGACCCCTCCACCACGACGAAAACCCAGCTCAAAACCATCTCATTCCCCACATCACGCTTCCAACATCCTCACCCGCTGCCCCAAACGCTTGAGCACCGAGGGCGAGACAAATTTCGACACGTCGCCGCCCAAGGTAGCGATTTCACGCACAAAGGTACCTGAAACGAATTGGTAGTGGTCGCCTGGGGTTAAAAAGACCGTTTCTACATCGGGCATTAATTGGCGGTTCATGCCGGCCATTTGAAACTCGTACTCAAAGTCACTCACCGCGCGCAGGCCACGCACCACCACTTTGCCGCTGCGTTCGACCACAAAGTCGCGCAGCAGGCCACGAAAGGCCACCACCTCGACGTTGGGATATTTGGCGGCCAACTCGGTGGCAATGTCCAATCGCTCGTCCACATTGAACAAGGTGCGTTTGTGGTGGCCCGCCGCCACCGCCACGATCAGGCGTTCAAACAAACGGCTGGCGCGGCGGATCAAATCTTCATGGCCCAAGGTCATGGGGTCGAAGGTGCCGGGGTAAACAGCGGTGAGTTGAGTGACTGAGGTCATGGTGGGCTCCCCTTTCCAGGGCCAAGATAAGGTTGCGGCGGCAGTGTAGCTGGCTCGGATCAGCGCGCGGCTTGTCCAGCTTCGCGCTGGAGTAAGTGGAAAAACACCGCACCGGCGCGGCCTGCGCGGTGCAAACGCCAGCCCGCGTCTTGCAGCGCGGCTGCGGTGAATGCTCTGTTCGCTTCCAAATAGGCCCAACCCGCATCGGTCAACACCGGTGCGGCGGCGGCCAGGGCTGCATCAAACAAATTAGCGTCAAACGGTGGGTCAAGGAAAACCAAATTCACGCTGGCTTTGGCGCAGCGCTGCAAATAAGCCAGGCCATCACCAGCCTCAACCTGCACGTTGATCGCCTTCAAGCGGCTTTGGCTGTCCCGCAGGCAGCGCACCAGAGCAGCGTCTCTCTCTACCAGCACCACTTGCAAAGCACCACGCGAGGCGGCTTCAAAGCCCAGCGCGCCGCTGCCCGCAAACACATCCACACAACGCCAACCGCTGAGGTCTTGGCCCAACCAGTTGAACAAGGTTTCACGCACGCGATTGGGTGTGGGGCGCAGGCCGGGTTTGTCCAGCACCTGCAGCTTGCTGCGTTTCCACTGGCCGCCGATGAGGCGGACTTCACTCACGTTGACACCCCGCTCGCTGGGTACAGCGAGCGACCCTCCGAGAGGGTCGGGCCTTGTTTGGGGCGGCCCGGCACGGCGGCCCGTCGAGTCTAAGACACACCGTCCAGGCCCTACATCCGCACCGCTATGCCATCCCGCGCCATCAGCGCCTTGGCCTCGCCCACCGTGAATTCGCCGTAGTGGAAGATGCTGGCGGCCAGCACCGCGTCGGCACCGCCCACGCGGATGCCTTCGGACAAATGTTCCAGCGCGCCAACACCGCCCGAGGCAATCACGGGCACAGACACGGCGTCGCTCACCGAGCGGGTCAGCGGCAAATCAAAACCAATCTTGGTGCCGTCGCGGTCCATGCTGGTGAGCAAAATCTCTCCAGCACCCGCTGCCGACAGTTGCTTTGCCCAAGCCACCGCGTCTA
>JBJTHI010000037.1:0-5336 GCA_046094425.1 Burkholderiales bacterium
TGGGAGCTGAAGAGGTGCTGGTTCGGCCTAGCAAGCCTTGGGGGCCGACGGGCGGGGCTGGAGCGTCAAACGTGGCATCCAGACCAAAGGCGGTGCCCATGTCCGCGAGGTCAGGGCGCGCATCGTGCGAATGACGGCCATCTTCCTTGGCTCGCCAAGCCCGAGTCCAAAAAATTCCAGCGTTGTTTGCCATGACCATCCCCTTGATGAATTGCGGCGTGTTCTTTTGAGTGAACCTTGGCCTGCGTTGCCATGATGGCATTGTCTGATGACATGCGGGTGACTGATGCGGGGAATTGGGGAGAAGTTTCCGTGCAGTTCGTAAAGGGGCGTGTGAATTTGTGCTTCAGGCGGTGTGCACACCTGCGTGCTGCGCTTGCACCACGTAACGTGCCTGCGAATAAAGCGTGGCGTCTGAGCGGGCGGGGAAGGGCGTGGCGCGGAAGTCGCAGGTGGCGCTGCTCGGGTTGATGTCTAGCAAGGCATAGCCGCGTTCGTCGCTGCGGGCGTGAACCATGTCGGGGTTGGCGTTTCGCAGTAACGTCATGGCCACGTCCGGCAAGCTGCGCGAGGAAATGGAACTGCATACAAACTCGCTGGCCAGCACGGGTGATTTGTCGTCGCCAGCCACCGCACGCAGATTGGCCGCCACATGGCGATGGACATCGCCGCCCAGGCTGAGGACGCCTTGCAGTTGGGCGTCTGCGATGGTGCGCAGGAGTTGTTGCCTGGCCAGCGGATATCCGTCCCAGCCGTCTGATTGCACGCGGCGTCCCAGCGGGGAAGGCAACGTGGCCTCGCTCATTTGACTGCCTTGGGCAAGCAACTTCCAGGGTCGCAGGCTCTGCGCCAAACCCTGCTGCAACCAGCGGCTTTGCTCTTCACCCAGTAGGGTTCGACTGGGCTCTAACAACTCATTGCAGCTACCCACCAACCTACCACCGGCATGGCCATTGGCGCAGGCTTGAACGCTACGGTATTGGCGCGTGTCCAGTGTCCACAGCTCCGCCAATTGGCCCCACAAGTAGCGGTCGTGTATGAGCATGGCGGGCCCCTGGGGAGCCATGCGCGGGGAGATGGGCATGTGCTCGAAATAGGCCTTGTAAGCGGCGGCGCGGCGTTGCAAAAACAAGTGTGTGTCCATACCGAGATCCCCGCGCACCCGATCTCCCGCATAGTCGTTCACCACCTCGTGGTCGTCCCAGGTCAATACCCAGGGGTGGGCTGCGTGCGAGGCGCGCAAATCAGCATCGAGTTTGTAGGTGGCATGACGGGCACGGTAACCCGCCAGCGTGGTGGGTGGCGGGCCTTCATGGGGTCGCAGGAGATAGCGCGGGTTGCTGCTTTCATAGATGTAGTCGCCCACGAATAGCACCAAGTCCAGGTCTTGGGCTGCGATGTCGCGGTGGGCCACATAACTGCCCTGTTCATAGTGCTGGCAAGAAGCCAGCGCCAAACGCAAATGCGCCACCGGGGTATCCGTGGCAGGCGCGGTTTTGGTTCTGCCCACCGGGCTGGCCAGGGAGGCCATACCCTTACCCACGATGAAGCGGTAAAAGAAACGTCTGTCTGCAGGCAAAGCCGTCACTTCCACATGCACGCTGTGCGCGTGTTCGGGCCTGGCACGCACCTCACCCGAGCGCACCAGCCGCGAAAACTGCTCGTCGTGGGCCAACTCCCAGCGCACTGTGATGGGTGCATGGGGCAAGCCACCCAGAGGTTCGTAAGGGCGCGGTGCCAATCGGGTCCATAGCACGACGGAGTCTGGGCGCGGCATGCCGCTGGCCACGCCCAGGGTGAAGGGATCGTCTCGGAGCTGAACCGCTGGGGTTGCTGTTGCGCCGCTGGACAAGCTGGCCGGTACGGCGAACAACGAAGCCAAGGCCCAACAGGCGGCGCGGCGGTTCAAAGAAGATTCATCCTCAAAAGACAAACGCATGGCTTATTTTGCGGCGATCAGAACTCCCCGGGTCATAAGCCACGCCGATACTGCTAGACGAAATGCATATTTCCCTAGGTCACTGGCACCCATTAGCCTGTTGTTCCCACTCTATTTCAGGAAAACGACGAGATGTCCACTTCCCTCATTGCGTCCCTGCGCGTTCGCGCCCTGCGTGTTCCCATGCCCACGCCCCACCGCACCGCCAGCGGGGTGGTGGCGGAGTCGCCCCTGATCTTGACTGACGTGACGATGAGTGATGGCCTGGTGGGTCGCAGCTTGATCTTCACCTACACGCCCGCCGCCCTGGCCCCCACGGCCCATCTCATCCAAAACCTCTTGCCTTTGTTGAAAGACAAACCCTTCGCGCCCGCCACCATGCACCACCAGCTTCAGCAGCGGCTGCGCCTCTTAGGCAGCCACGGTTTGGTGGGCATGGCCATCGCCGCCATCGACATGGCGCTGTGGGATGCACTGGCTCACCAACAAAACTTGCCGCTGGCGAGTTTGCTTGGTGGCCAACCGCAGCCTGTTCGCGCCTATGGTGCGGTGGGTTACGACGGCGAGTTGGAAAGTGCGCGCGTGGCACAAACCTGGGCCGAACAAGGGTTCACTGGGGGTCAAAGCAAAAATTGGCTATCCCACTTTGGCTGAAGACCTGGCCGTGGTGCGCGCCATGCGCCAAGCCGTAGGTCCGCAAGTGCATGTGATGGTGGACTACAACCAAAGCCTCTCGCCGCAAGAGGCCTGTCAGCGCCTGCAAGCGCTGGATCAAGAAGGCCTTACCTGGGTGGAGGAACCGACCAACGCCCACGACCACCAAGGCCACGCCCACATCGCCCGCGCCGCCCAAACGCCCATTCAAGCCGGAGAAAACTGGTGGGGGCCACTGGATGTGCGCCAGGCCATTGAAGCCCAAGCCACCGATTTGCTGATGCTGGACGTGATGAAAATCGGCGGCGTCACCGGCTGGATGGCCAGCAGCGCTTTGGCCCATAGCCACCAACTGCCGCTGTCCAGCCACCTCTTCCCGGAAGTCAGCGCACAACTGCTGGCCGCTTCGCCTACTGCCCATTGGCTGGAATATGCAGACTGGTGGAATCCGGTGTTGCTTGAACCCTTGCGCATTGAGAACGGCTGGGCCCAGCCTTCCCAAGCGGCGGGCAGTGGTTTGTTGTGGAACGAAGAAGTGGTAACTCGTCACTTAGCTTGAGCCTTGTCGCGGTGACAGCCGAAGCGGCTATGCTCAAAGCCCCAAGCCCGTATATTTCACCAGGTCGCTCTCTTTGGCCTGGCACCACTCTATGAATTCTTGCATTTATGGCTTCGAGTACCGAATCCAGTTTGTACCGAACGCTACGCACCCGATTGAGCCGCGCTACGGTACGCTGGCCGCGTTGCTCCTCCTTGTGGGCATCAGCCCACTGCGTCGTCTCCCTTGCAGGGCGCACCCGCGCTTGCAGGCGCGGGTCGTTCCGCAGGCGGACAGCAGGCTGTCCGAAAGCCCTGCTGCACCCTTGCCAGCGCACCGCATCGCAGCCCACTCGGGCGCGTCCCTGGTGAAATATGCGGGCTAGCCACCGCTTCGACTTTTCGTGACCCCCTCCGCTCTCGCTCCGCTCCAAGCCCCCACTTTTCGCATGCTCTGGTTCGCCTGGTTGGCGGCCAACATCACCATGTGGATGAACGATGTGGTGGCCGCGTGGCTGATGACTTCGCTCACCCACAACGTGGTCATGGTGGCCTTGGTGCAAGCAGCCTCCACCTTGCCTGTGTTTTTGCTCGGCCTGCCCAGCGGGGCTTTGGCCGACATTGTGGACAGGCGGCGTTATTTTGCTTTCACCCAGTTGTGGGTGGCCTTGGTGGCGGTAGTGCTGGGCCTGCTCTCGCTCACCGGCCACTTGACTGCGCCGCTGCTGCTGGCCCTCACATTTGCCAATGGCATTGGGCTGGCCATGCGTTGGCCGGTGTTTGCCGCCATCGTGCCTGACCTGGTGCCGCGCAGCGAGTTGCCTGCTGCCTTGGCACTCAACGGCATTGCCATGAATGTCTCGCGTGTGGTGGGGCCGGTGGTGGCCGGTGCGCTGCTTGCAAGCGCGGGTAGCGCTTTTGTGTTTGGCCTGAACGCGGTGTTGTCGGTGTTTGCGCTGGTGATGATTTTGCGTTGGAAGTCACAGCAAAAAAGCAGCGCGCTGCCGGGCGAGCGTTTCGTGGGCGCGATGCGCGTGGGCTTGCAGCATGTGGCGCAGTCACCGCGCATGAAGGCCGTGTTGCTGCGCATTTTCATGTTCTTCTTTCAGTCCACCGCACTCACAGCCTTGTTACCCTTGGTGGCCCTGCGTTTGGCAGGCGGGGCCGCTACATTCACGGCCTTGCTGGCTTGTATGGGTGCCGGTGCCATTGCGGCAGCGTTTTTGTTGCCTCGCTGGCGCAAGCAGGTGGGGCGCGACCAGTTCGTCCGCTGGGGAACGGTGTTGCATGCGGCCAGCTCGGTGCTGGCTGTTCTATCTCCGACTATTTGGCTGGCCATGCCTGCGATGGTGCTGGCTGGTGTGGCTTGGATTATTTCAGCTAACTCACTCACCATGGCCGCGCAAATGGCCCTGCCCAATTGGGTGCGGGCGCGTGGCATGTCGATTTACCAAATGGCTTTGATGGGCGGCAGTGCCATGGGCGCGGCGGTGTGGGGCCTGGTGGCACAAGCCAGTTCGGTGCCCGCCAGCGTCATCGCCTCGGCGGTGATGGGCTTGGTGGTGATGTTGCTCACACCTCGTTTGAGCGTGGGTGGCTTGGAAGACGAAGACCTCAGCCCCGCTGCACCCGCCGGTCAGCCCGCACCACCGGCCATCGACATCTCCCCCGACGAAGGCCCCGTGATGGTCATGGTGGAGTACTTCATCGACGTGAACCGCGCGCGTGAGTTTGATGCTGTGATGCAAGAAACCCGCCGTGCCCGCTTGCGGCAAGGCGCTTTGTCCTGGAGCTTGTTCCGCGACACCGCCGTGCCCGGCCGCTACATTGAATATTTTTTGGACGAGAGCTGGCTGGAACACCAACGTCGCTTGGAACGTTTTACTGCCGCCGATGTGGGCCTGAGAGAGCGGCGCTTGAGTTTTCATTTGGGCAGCGAAGCGCCCAAGGTGCAGCGTTACGTGGCTTGAGTACGGGATCGGTGACTGCGCGTTTGGCGTGTTTTGGTCTGTTCCAAAGCCAGCCATGCACCTGCTTGCAGCGCGGCTCCCACTTGATCGAGCAAAGCCACGCGCCCTGAAGGCGACGTGCCTTCAGGCCCTAGCTTCCACTGGTGCCAGTACAGCGCCACGCTGGCATCAATCGCCCGCCACACCGCTGGCCGGGCTAACCACTGGGCTGCGGCTGCCGCGCCATAACCTAAGAG
>JBJTHI010000038.1:0-26910 GCA_046094425.1 Burkholderiales bacterium
CCAGGATCAGGCCGCCATCTTCTCCGCCCTCAAGACCAACAAACCTTCAGCCAACCCCCAACTCAGCCTGTTGTAGTGGCAATTTGAACTTGCACCCTATACAGATCAACCACTTACGCGCTTTGGTGTCGAACTCAGGAACCCCCAACTCAGCCTGTTGTAGTGGCAATTTGAACTTGCACCCTATACAGATCAACCACTTACGCGCTTTGGTGTCGAACTCAGGAGTCACCAAACGCGCCGAGCGGCCTAGCGCCGCAAACACGCGCGCCACCATCTCGCGGTAAGCCAGCGATTCGCCACCCGAGAGGTTATAGGCCCGGTTTGCCGCCCCCGGCGCCTGCAAAGCGGCCACGCAAGCCGCCGCCACATCCTCGGCATGGATGGGTTGGCGCAGGCCCTGTGCAGAACCGAGCAATGGAAAAAAACCAAAGCGGCGGATAAAGCGCGCCATCTCGCTGATGTTTTTGTCCCGGCCCTGGCCATAAATCAGCGTAGGCCGCAAAACCACCCACTCGATGCCTCGGCGCTTAGCCCACGCCTGCACTCGCGCCTCCGCATCGATCAGCTTGGCCGCGATGGCGTTCTCTGCCGTATCGCCAGAGCCGACTTTCGTGAAACGGCTGGTGGAAGACAGCGCCACCACCCGCCGCGCGCCACTGGCCTCGATGAGCGGAAAATAATCCGGCAACACCCAGATGGGGGCTACACAAATCCAGCAGCCCACTCCCCTCTTCCCGCGCGGCGAGTTTGGCAAATGAGGGGCTGGGGGAGAGGGGGAAAGCTCCCGCCACTCCACGCCATCCGTGCTTTCCACCGGCTTGCGAGAAAATGCCACCACCTCCCACCCGGCTGCGCGCAACAGCGGCAGCACACACCTGCCCACCAAACTGCTTGCTCCCAGCACCCCAACGCGCGACTCAGCCACGCTTCAACCCCACCCCGGCGAGCAAACGCCGCACGGTCAAATACGCAGCAGCCAAGCCAAAGCGCAGCCACACCCCAAGCGTTACCAGCCACATCAACGCGCCCGGATACTGATGGCGAAAAAACTTGCCATAGAACCGCACCATGCCCTTGTGCTTGTGCCACTCAACAAACACACGTCGCGGCTGGCTGCACGCCCCCAGTGCGTGATAAATGTGCGCATCGGGCACAAACAAAATCGTCCAGCCCTTTTGCCGAAAGCGCATGCACCAGTCCAGGTCTTCGCAGTGCAGAAAAAACCCTTCGTCCCACAGGCCAACATCCTCCACGGCCTCGCGCTTCACCAACATGCAGGCGCCGGAGATCGCCTCAACTTCAATCGGCTCTTCAGGCAAGGGTTGCTTGTGCAGATGAAAATCGTAAAACAGCTTGGGCCAGCGATTGGCAAAACGATGCAAGCCAAAGGCCCGCACAAAAGAGCGCCAAGGCGTTGGCACCGCTCGTCGCCCACCACCCTGTTCGCTACCATCCTCATTCACCAGTAAGCCACCCACCATGCCCACTCGGACGTCAGACTTCAAGCCGGCCAACAAAGTCACCACGGCACCGGGCTGAAAAAAGCAGTCGGGGTTCAGAAACAACAAAAACGGCGCAGAAGATGCACGTACCCCGATGTTGCAAGCTGCTGCGAATCCTACATTGGTCGTGTTGCGGATAACGCGAATGCGCGGTGAGTCAGGCAGGCCATCCAGGCTGCAGTCATACGAAGCGTTATCGACCACGATGACCCCGACAGCCAAAGGACAGGCCAGCAAGGAATCCACGCAACCGCGCAGCAACGGGCCCGCGTTGTAATTGACGATGATTGCTGAGAGAGCGGGCATCTTTGCGATATCCAGGGAGGCTACATGTCCTGATAGGGATTAGCCATTGCAAAGCTATGCCCGTAAACGACCAGCAACGCAGCGAGTAAGCTCAGCAGCGCAAAGTTATTCAAGCAATCCTGCCCGCGGATTTCGAGCAGATGCTCGAAAGTAAGGCTAAGCATGCTCGCTCATTTCATTCAGTGCGTCGGTTTGAATTCGATAACACTCGGTCTTTTCTTCCAGTTCTCGGGCGCTCTTGTCGATCAATGCGCCGTACTGTGAGTTTTGGAAGCCCCAGAGCGTTGAGAACACTTCTTCCCGGTGCCCGACCAGAAAAGGCAAGGCCACCACCACGCGTAGACCGGCCTGCCGCTCCAGGTACTTGTCGATGGTATTGGTCCGGTCGTCGCGGTGCTCCGAGTTCCATGCCGCCAGCAGGCTCAGGCCCTTGCGGCTATAGACGTTGCAGACCGTGCTTGTCATCTTGTCGATGGTGACAAAACGCATGCCCTGGAAGGTCTCAACATTGAGCACATTGATATCCGGGTGCAGGATTGCAATCACGCCGGCAAACACATGCCACTGGTCACCTTTCGAGTCTAGAAAGGCATGCACGGTGCTCATTTTTTCCTCGAAATCCTTCGGCAACACGGCATCATCTTCCAGCACGGTCAGGCGATCGATGCCGTGTTTAAGCGCATGACGCGCCAGGTTGTAGTAAGACAGTCCGCAACCGACCCAGCCCGGGCGCAGGCGTACTCCGTCGAACACGGCGCAGTCTTGCGGGCGGTTCGCTTCGAAGATGCGGCGGCGCGTGATGGTTTCGGGCATCGCCAGTGCAATACGCGTGGCATCGGGTGCAAGCGGCAGAGTGTCTAGCGCAATGCTGGCCGGCGACAAAAAATTCATTGCAACAAGGAAGCGGTCGAACATGAAGGCAAAGCGCGTCGCGCCGCGCTTGGCCGCTTCGGCCACCACATCCGGGGCGACGCCTTGCGCCAGTGCTACGTGCACGGTGTCGATCATCGCTGTTTCGTTGCCCTGCTCAAAATAGAGTACGGCGCCAGAAAGGTCAGGATATTCGTCCTGGTCTTGGGCCGATTCAGATACCACAGGCACACCCAGCGAAAGGCACTCCTGGATGCGCGGCATTTCCAGCAGCGCGTTTTCGTAATAGTGCAGGTTGATCACCACGCGGGCACGGCTTATTTCATCAAGCATTTCCTGGCCAAACACCTCACTGCACACGCGAACGTCGAAGTGCTGGCGCAGGGTATCCAGCATGGCACGGCGGCGCGGCGAACTGTTCGAGTCTCCGTAGAAGAGCACGTCATACGCTTTCTCGGGGGCAGGCAGGTGCTGTATGTAGGAGGCGTCAGCGCCCACCGGCAAGTAGTGCACGTGCGGATAGGCGACTCCTTTGCCTGCCATGAATTCGATGTTCACCAGCGCGTACTCCAACACCGCCAGCGAATTCTCCAAGGTCTTGAGGTACTTCTCAGTAAACCAGCGTGAGCTGACCGATTGCTCCATCTGGTAAGCGATCCGTTTCTCGCCTGGCGGAAGATCCTTGAACATCTGCGGGCAGACCACCACATACATATCGTGGGGGAAGCCGGCCGGCACACTGGTCATGACCTCAACCCCCCAGCCGTGGGCGCGCAGGCGGTTTGCGATCAAGTGCCCGATGAACAGCGTGTGCGCCGTAGCCATCACGCACCAGCGCATCGGCGACGCCGAGAAATTCTTCAGGTTCTTGTCGGTAGCCCTTGCCTGCAGACGCTGGCGCAAGCCGGAAAAGTCGCCACGCACCACGTAGCCGAGTGCATTGCGCGCGCGACGCGCGTTGACACCAGCAGTGCGCACGCCCGTCATGAGTAAGCGCAGGGGATAGGTGACGCGCCATGATTTGGAAGCGAGCAGGTGCGCCGTTGATGCGCGCATTTCCGCCAGTTCCCGCTCCAAGCTTGCGGTTTGCTCGCTCTGGCGCAGCACCAGCTCAGCCTTGTCCGCCTGCTCACTGGCGATCTGCTCGCGAAGCTCGGCCAAGTTTTGGGTCAGGCTGGCCATACCGGCCTGAGTCTGGTGTAGGGCTTCAAAGGCGCACTGCAATTGCGCGCGCAAGTTCGCTTCCTGCATGCGAACCGGGTGCGATGCTATCTGAATCGATCGGTCCAGGCGGCGTTCGAATACGCCGTGCTTGATGGCCACGCAATACAGGTCGTGTGTTTCATCGTTGACGGAGAACTCGATCATCTGAAACAGCTTTGGCACGTCGAGGGCGGCGCGCACGTCCTGTTCGTCCAAGTTGCGGTAATAATCGGCCCACTCGTCGTCCACAGAGGCCAGCAGGGGAGCGTCGTGCGGCGTCGTGCGGCGCGTGCCGTGCTCCGGGCGCCCAGTGGTTGCGCAGGTCATCAACAGCATGCCGCCGGGGCGCAGCATACGCACCGCCTCGTTAAGCGTCTGCTCCCAATGGCGGTCGTGCTCCAGACATTCGGTCGACAGGATGACGTCAAAGGTTGCGGGCGGCATGCCCAACAGGTGGCCAGGCGAGACGATGTCGACGTTGCGGCCTTGAGCGACGTCGATGCCGAGAAATTGGCAGTCGGCGTCGAACAGGTACAGGTTGTTGCCGTTTAAATCCAGCGAGCCGATGTCGAGCGCCAGCACGCCGTTGAAATACTGAGGAAAGCGCGCTTTGATCGCGCCGCAAAAAGCCTTTTGTTGCGGGTGGGCCATGTAATTTATCCTTGTTACCTTAGAGCGGTTTTATTCTCAATTCTGCTTTTTGTACGCGGTCAGTCGAATATCCAGCATCGGTATGCCGACTAGGCCGGTCGAGGCGCTGGTGGACTCAGATTTGAACAGCACGGCGTCGTGCATCCAGTGGTGTTGGACATGCTGCTCCTGGGTACCGCTGGCAATGGCGGCGTTGATGCTGTATTCGCCGACCGGTAGGATCGGCATGGCGAACCGGAAATCGGCCTGGATTTCATCACCCTTGGCATAGGTCAGGGCCTCGTCTGCGAAACTCAGGTAGGTATTTTCGCCGAACAGCGTCTGGCCCAGCCGATCTTTCACAACGAAACCGATGATCGGCGCCTCCAACGGCTCACTCACCGTCCCCAGCACGCGCAGCGTGACTTCTTCGCCACCGACCACCCATGCAAGCGACGCCCCGTTCGCGTCGAGGAATTCAACATTGACGATCTGCGCCCCGCCCTTTCCAAACGAGGCCGAGCCTGGATCGAACTGGAACACCTTCAAGTCGTTGCGTAGATTGCTGCAGTTGATGAATTGCCGGCGCTGGTCCTGGCGTTCGGTTGCGATACGTTGCGGTCTGAACGGTACAGCAGCTATAGCGCTGGCGCTGTCACCTTGCTGGGCCTCGTAGAACGCCTGCAAATATAGTTCGCAGACGTCTTTCGGCACCCCTTCTTGGACTACCGCGCCTTGCTCCAGCCACACGGCAAAACTGCAAAAATTCTTGACGGCGGCGGTATCGTGGCTGACAAACAGAACGGTACCGTTTTTCATGAATTCGCGAAGGAAACGCATGCACTTCTGCGTAAAAAAAGCATCCCCTACGGCAAGAGCCTCGTCCACCACCAGAATGTCAGCATCAACATGGGCAATCACGGCAAACGCAAGCCGAACCATCATCCCGCTTGAATATGTCTTGACCGGCTGCTCTATAAACTCGCCAATGTCCGCAAATGCGGCGATCTCATCAAAGCGGGCATCTATCTCGTCCTTGGTCAACCCCAGAACCGAAGCGTTCATATACACGTTTTCACGCCCGGTAAATTCTGGATTGAAACCAGAGCCAAGTTCCAAAAGCGCCGCGATACGCCCATGGGTAGTGATGCTGCCGTAGGATGGGCTGAGCGTGCCGCAGATCATTTGCAGCAGCGTCGATTTGCCGCTGCCGTTGCGGCCAATAATGCCGACGGTTTCGCCTTTCTTGACCTCGAACGAAACATCTTTCAGCGCCCAGAATTCACGGTAATATTGTTTAGGGGATAAGCCAACGAGGCGTCGCAGGCGCGGCAGCACGAACTGCTTGAGCCGATCCCGCGGCTGGTCGTAGATCTGGTAACACTTGCTTAGGTTCTCGACCTTGATGGCAATTTCAGAGGACATCGGCAAATCCCTTTCTTGTCTTCTGAAACCAAGCAAAACCCAACCATGCAATCACAACGGTTGCAATCCAGTATGCGCCTATCAACTGGATATCAGGGATCCTTCCCCAATAGAGCACATCGCGTGTCATTTCGATGACTGGTGTCAAAGGGTTGAGGTAAAGAAGGTGGCGGTAGTTTTCAGGCAACGCACTGACCGGATAAAAAATGGGGCTCATGAACATCAGTACAGAAGTCAACACGCCAATGATTTGCGACACGTCACGCAGATAAACGCCCAACGAGGCCAGGCTCCAACTCAACCCCATAATGAACATCAAAAATGGCAGAACGATCAACGGAAAAAGCAATACTGTCAGATGCGGTATGCCAAAAAACAGGCCATAGGCCAGAAACCACACACCAAGGCTGATTAGCGCATGGAACATCGCGGACAGCAGCGTGACAGCCGGCAGTATTTCTAGCGGGAATACAACCTTCTTTACGTAGTTGACGTTGGAAACGATCAAACTCGGCGATCGGTTTATGCATTCCGCAAATAGATTGAACATCAACAACCCAGCAAATAGCACGACAGCGAATTCTGTTTTTGAACCGGTGCCGCCACCCCATCTCGCCTGGAAAACTACGCTAAAAACGATGGTGTATATCGCGAGCATTAACAGAGGGTTGAAGAAGGACCACAAAATGCCCATGACAGAGCCGCGATAGCGCCCCAGCACCTCGCGCTTGGCCGAGGCCTTGATAAGTTCGCGGTTGCGCCACAGGCTGGCAAACATTTCGATTGGTGAGACTGAGAAGCTCCGCATTAGCTTGCGCCCTCCGCGCTGCAAAAAGCTTTCAAGTTCATACGTATCCCTGTGGATTGTGTTTCTGCCAGCGCCAGTGGTCTTGGCACATGGCGGCCAAATCACGCTCGGATTTCCAGCCCAATAGCTGAATCGCCAGGCGCGGGTCGGCATAACAAGCCGCCACATCCCCCTGTCTGCGCGGGCCGATGCGATAAGGGACAGGCTGGCCGCTGGCGGCTTCGAAAGCTTTGACGACATCGAGCACGCTGTAGCCCACGCCAGTGCCCAGGTTTACGGCTATGCACTGTGGTCGATCAAGCGCTTCAAGCGCCTTAAGGTGACCCACCGCCAGATCGACCACATGGATGTAGTCGCGCACGCCAGTGCCATCCGGCGTGGGGTAGTCGTTGCCCCAGACGTTGAGAAATCCCCGCCGACCCACGGCCACTTGGGCCACATAGGGCATAAGGTTGTTGGGTGTGCCTTGTGGGTCTTCGCCGATCAGCCCGCTCTCATGCGCGCCCACCGGGTTGAAGTAGCGCAGGATGGCAATGCGCCAATCGGGATGGGCGCGATACACATCCCGCAGCATGTCTTCGATGACCAGCTTGCTGCGCCCGTAGGGGTTGGTGGCCGATAGCGGGTGGTCTTCCGTGAGTGGCAGGCTTTGAGGCTCGCCATAGACGGTGGCAGAAGAACTGAAAACCAGGGTAGTG
This sequence comes from Burkholderiales bacterium, assembly GCA_046094425.1. Classification (GTDB taxonomy): domain Bacteria; phylum Pseudomonadota; class Gammaproteobacteria; order Burkholderiales; family Burkholderiaceae_C; genus JANPCX01. The sequence goes on from JBJTHI010000038.1 coordinate 7,446, forward strand.
ACACCGCAGTTCCGCATGGCTGCAAGAAGGCGGTGGGTGCCGACGACATTGTTGTCGTAGTAGAGAAGCGGTTTTTCAACAGACTCGCCAACCGCCTTCAACCCGGCGAAATGAATGACGGCCTGACACTGGTGTTGCCGCAAGGCCGACTCGATCGCCGCCTGGTCGCGAATATCGCCCCGCACCAGCACAGGCTTACGCCCTGTGATTTGCTCGACCCGATTGAGTGCTTCTGGGTGACTGTTGCTGAAGTTGTCGAAAACGACGACTTCGTGGCCGGCCCGAAGGAGTTCGACGCAGGTGTGGGATCCGATGTAACCGGCACCGCCCGTTACAAGGATGCTCATACAAATACCTCCGCCTCAATAAATAGCTCGCCCTGGGCGTCTTTTGCCGAGAGGATGGGCTGGATGCCGGCGGGCCATTGAATCGCGAGGGTCGCGTCGTTCCAGAGCATGCAACGCTCATGGGCGGGCGCGTAGTAGTCCGTGGTTTTGTAGAGGAACTCGGCGGTTTCACTCAAGACCACAAAGCCATGGGCAAAGCCTTCGGGGATCCAGAGCTGGCGCTTGTTGTCGGCGGAGAGGATTTCGCCCACCCATTGGCCGAAGGTTTTGCTGTTTTTGCGCAGGTCGACCGCCACATCGAAGACTTCGCCCTGCACGACGCGAACCAGTTTGCCTTGGGGCTGCTGGATTTGGTAGTGCAGGCCGCGCAGCACGTGTTTGACGCTGCGGCTGTGGTTGTCTTGCACGAACTGCGCGGATTTGCCGATGGCTTGTTCAAATTGCGCCTGGTTGAAGCTCTCGAAAAAGAAGCCGCGTTCGTCTCCGAACACTTTGGGTTCGATGAGGATGACATCGGGGATGGCAAGTGGGGTGGCCTTCATCAGAATACTTTTTCCTTGAGGATTCGCAGCAGATACTGGCCATAGCCGTTTTTGGTCAGCGGCTGGGCTAGGGCTTGGAGTTGTTCGGCGGCGATCCAGCCTTGGCGATAGGCGATTTCTTCCGGGCAGGCAACTTTAAGACCCTGGCGGTTTTCCAGGGTAGCGATGAACTGGCTGGCATCGAGCAGGGATTCGTGGGTGCCGGTATCCAGCCAGGCGTAGCCCCTGCCCATGATCTCTACATTGAGTCGGCCCTGTTCGAGATACAGGCGATTCAGATCGGTGATCTCCAACTCGCCGCGCGGCGATGGTTTGAGGGCCTTGGCCAGTTCAACCACCTGCTTGTCGTAGAAGTAAAGGCCGGTAACAGCATAGTTGGACTTGGGTTGCAGGGGCTTTTCTTCCAGCGACAAGACCTTGCCTTGCGCATCGAACTCGGCCACGCCGTAGCGTTCGGGATCATGCACGTGGTAAGCGAACACGCTGGCGCCGTCGGTGCGGGCCATGGCATTGGCCAGCAGGTGGTGAAAGTCGTGGCCGTAGAAGATGTTGTCGCCCAGCACCAGCGCCGAAGGATGGTCTCCGATGAACTCCTCGCCGATCAGGAAGGCCTGCGCCAAACCATCCGGGCTGGGCTGGACGGCGTATTGCAGCTTGAGCCCCCACTGGTTGCCATCGCCCAGAAGCTGCTGGAAGCGTGGCGTGTCTTGCGGGGTGCTAATGATGAGAATGTCTCGAATCCCCGCCAGCATCAGGGTGCTGAGCGGGTAGTAGATCATGGGCTTGTCGAAGACCGGGAGCAGTTGTTTGCTGATGGCGAGCGTAGCCGGGTGCAAGCGGGTGCCGGAACCGCCGGCAAGGATGATGCCTTTACGTTGGGTCATGGTCAAAGAATCTGCTGAAGAATATGGTCTAAGCCTCCTTGCCAGTGCGGCAATTCGAGACCGAAGGTTTTCTGAAATTTGCGTGTATCGAGACGTGAGTTTGCCGGGCGCTTCGCTGGCGTCGGGTAGTCGGCGGTGGCAATCGCCTGGATCGACTTTGGCGCCGCCCTCAGTGGTTTTCCGGCATTGATCGCAGCACCGATCACATACCGGGCATAGTCACACCAGTTGGTTTCGCCGCTAGCAACGCAATGGTAAATACCGTAGGGGAAGGAGGTCGGAGCGCCCGTCTGCTGGCGAACCAGGAGGGCGGTGATGTCTGCAAGCAGCGCAGCGGACGTTGGAGCACCCCATTGGTCGGCGACTAAGGCCAGGCTATCGCGCTCAGCAGCCAGCCGAAGCATGGTCTTGGCGAAGTTGCCGCCGTGCGCGCCGACCACCCAGCTAGTGCGCAGGATGAGGTGCCGTGGACTGGCCTGGACAAGAGCGAGTTCGCCGTCGCGCTTTGTGTGGCCGTAGACGCTTTGAGGGTTGGTGTCGTCGTCTTCGGTATAGGCGTCCGTCTTAGTGCCGTCAAAAACGTAGTCGGTCGAGTAATGGACGACGAAGGCGCCGTGTTTGGCCGCCTCTTCGCCCAAAATTCCCGGCGCAGCAGCATTGACCGCAACAGCGAGGTCGCGCTCGCTTTCAGCCTTGTCAACAGCGGTGTAAGCAGCCGGATTGACGATGATGTCCGGGCGCACAGTGCGAACGATGCGGCAGATCGTGTCCGGTTCAGCAAGATTGCCGTCGGCGTGATCAATCGCGATGACTTCGCCCAAGGGCGCCAAACTGCGCTGCAGTTCGAAGCCAACCTGCCCGTTACAACCTGTGAGCAGCAGGCGCATCAGACATCTCCGTAATGCTTGCCAACCCACTGCTTGTAGGCGCCGCCTTGCACGTTCGCCACCCATTCGGGGTTATCCAGGTACCACTGCACCGTCTTGCGGATGCCGGTCTCGAAGGTTTCGGCCGGCTTCCAGCCGAGTTGGCTTTCGAGCTTGCGGGCGTCGATGGCGTAGCGGCGATCATGGCCGGGGCGGTCGGCGACGTAGGTGATCTGTTCCTTATACGGCTTGCCGTCGGCGCGGGGGCGGAGTTCGTCGAGCAGGGCGCAAACGGTGTGGATGATCTCGAGGTTGGGCTTTTCATTCCAACCGCCGATGTTGTAGACCTCGCCGACGTGACCGGCATCCAATACGCGGCGGATGGCGCTGCAATGGTCTTTGACGTAGAGCCAGTCGCGGATTTGCTGGCCGTCGCCATACACGGGCAGGGGCTTGTCTGCCAGGGCGTTGACGATCATCAGTGGGATGAGCTTTTCGGGGAAGTGGTAGGGACCGTAGTTGTTGCTGCAGTTTGTCGTGAGTACCGGCAAGCCGTAGGTGTGGTGGTAGGCGCGAACCAGATGGTCGCTGGCGGCCTTGCTGGCGGAATACGGGCTATTCGGTTCGTAACGGTGGGCTTCGGTGAAGGCAGGGTCGTCCTTGCCGAGCGAACCGTAAACTTCATCGGTGGAAACGTGCAGGAAGCGGAAGGATTGCCTGGCGTCGCCTTGCAGGCCACCCCAGTAGGCGCGTGCTGCTTCCAGCAAACGGAAGGTGCCGACGATGTTGGTCTGGATGAAGTCTTCCGGGCCGTGGATGCTGCGGTCGACGTGGCTCTCGGCCGCAAAATTGATGATGGCGCGCGGCTGGTGTTGAGCGAGGAGGTTTGCTACCAGCGCTGAGTCGCCGATATCACCCTGCACGAAGACATGCCGGCGATCACCACTGATGATTTGCAGGTTTTCGAGATTGCCTGCATAGGTGAGCTTGTCGAGGTTGATGACAATCTCATCGGACTGAGCCAGCCAGTCGAGCACAAAGTTGCTGCCAATAAAGCCGGCACCGCCCGTTACAAGGATGCTCATACGCGCCCTTCGGCTTGGGCTGCCGACAGCATGGCTACCGCACTCCGTGTGTTCGCATCGGAACCAGAGTATTTACCTGCCAAGCACGCTAAATCTTTGCCAGTTGCTACCTTTTTGAGTTGATTCATCAACCCGCCTTCACCTGTGAAAACCCCCCGCTCGCAACGCCCAGAAAACTTTCTGAGGCGCCCGAATTCGGGGGGGGGGGGGGTACATCGCAGCCTCCCTAAAAGACCGCAAACACCCTGCCGTTGCTTAAAATTATTATGACAAGTATAACCTCCGGCACCTACTATCGACAATGTTTACTGGTAGGCGCTGGCTGGTTCGCACAAACGACAAAAGACCCCGCCTTCACCGGCTCTCAAGAGGGAGGCAGATGAAGACGGGGTCTATAGATTGCGTTTGCTGCAGTCACTGGAGTGGCCTATCTGGGCACGCCACGCTACTTGTCGAAGCTGCGGGCGCCGGCGTAGCCGAGGAGGCTGGCACAGGAGAGGAATGATGCCTCCGCCTCTCGCCGTACGACAAGCCCAGGCAGCACCTTCCCGCCGCCATATACCCAGCGCCGCAACTCCGCTGCGGCAGTAGCCCAGTCACGCTGATTGACGCGCCGACGTAACGTTGATGTCTGCAACCGCCCCGCGCCAAGGTTGAACGTGAAGTCGACGATGGCCGCGAGCCTGCTCTCAGGTCCGGTGGCCAGCACCGGGCAGTAACGCAGCGTCGCCATCAGTGCTGTCTGCAGATCGTGCGCCAGATAGACCTCAGCCTCTGCCTCCGTGATCGGAGGGTGCTTGGGATCGCAAAGGTGGCCGTACCCAATCGTCCAGAAACCTGCTGGGCAGATATAGGGAACGGCTGTGATCTCGACGCCACGCTTGACCTTGCGCTCGAAACCCTCGAAGCGCTTGGCCAGATCAATGGCCGCTTGAGGCATTTCGATCATGGCCGTACCCGGTCAAACACGCGCCCGAGGAACCAGAAGTTGAGCACCCCGGCCCACAGCGCCTGATCGGCCTCCGTCCAGGCATGCAGGATGGCCATTCCCCAGCCAGCACCTGCAGTCACTGCAGCCGCGAAAGCGGCCGTCTTGGCTGCGCAGTACAAGGCCATGAACCAGTAGGTGATGACGGGGCGCACGCTGATCGACAAGGCATCAGCCCAGCGCACCCCGGTTTTCTCGCCCTGAGTCCGAACGGCTTCGCGTATGGTCTCAATGGCTCCGACGTTCCATGCCGCGTCGGCACCCGCGCCGATTTCCGACATTCGCTGCGCGCCACGCAGCTTCTCGAACTCCAGCGCCTTGTCTTGCATCGCCAGTTCGTGGCCACGCTCGCCTTTACGGTCGAGCCATTTGAGTATTTCAGGTGCAAGACGGAAGGCCCCGCCGAGGAGGCCACCAAGCAGTGTCTCGATCATTGCGGGCCTCCCATCAGTTTCAACTTGATGGCGGCACCGACCAGTAGCGCGGCCAGGATGCCTGTGGTGATGACCTTGACGGTGGTTTGCCACGCAGTGCGTCGGGCATCACGCCAGGCTTCCAGCAGGTCGCGTAGTTCGCGGATGTCGCGTGCGGCGTGGCCGTTTTCCAGGCCAAGGTGGGTCAGGACACGCTCGGCTCCGCGTTCAGCGGCGCGGTCCAGCAGTTCGTCGAAGTCCTCGCGGCGCAAAAGGAGCATGTTCTCGACGAGCGCAGGCTGTTGTTGTTCGGGTTCGGTCATTGCAGTCTCCAGAAATGCGAAACCCGCCCAGTGCGTGAACATCTGGGCGGGTTTCTGGTGGGTACGAAGATGGGAATTCAGATGGCGATGCCTGCGCTCCAGCCGGTGGACTTGTAGGCTGAGAGCTTGGCCTCGTCCTCGATGTAGCAAAGCCAGCCGATCTTGGGCACGTGGTACTCCCAGGCATCGGCAATGCGCACAGCGATCTGGTTGGTTTTTCCCGCCCACACGCCCGTGGCAGCCGCAGGCACGATGTAGCGGTCACCGTTGGCGGGGCTGGCCGGTGGTGTGGTGAGGTCGCGGTCTTTCACGGACAGGCCGACTACCGCGCCGAGGCGTTTGAGGTTGGCGTCCATGCCGGTGTCCCAGCCACTCTCGCCGAGCGTCCAGCCGTAGTTGAGCCCAAGGTTCGGGTCTGTTGATGACATGGTTTATCTCCAGAGATTCGATGCGTGGCGAATGCGCCGGACTGCTTCCGGATCGCCGGTTCGGTGGCTTTGCTGCGGGTGTTGTCGCCAATGACGCCCAACGATGGGCAGGTACAGCACGCCGCCGCGCTTGGCTACGAGCAGGGTCAGCAGCCAGTCTGCGAAGTTGTTGAGGTTGGTGGTTTCCTTGAGCACGGCTTCCACGGCAGATCGACGCATCACGATCAGGCCGTGAACGTGGCTGGCGCTGTTGGCGTGTTGCCAACGGCTGTAGGCCAGACGCCGCACGGCGATGTCCTGGCCGTTTTCGTCGGTCAGTGCTTCGTCGGTGTAAGCCATCACGGCCTGCGGGCAGGCATCCAGCGCGTCGGCCAGTTGTGTGAAGGCGCTGGCTTCGTACAAATCGTCGGGATCGACAAAGGACACCAGCGGCAGCGTGCCTTGTGCATAGCCTGCCGCGCGTGCCTCACCAATACGGCCCGGAATGCCGGGCAAAACGTGCAAACTGATCGGTGCTTCCTCGAGGCTGGCGATGCAGGCCTCACGCCATTCGGCAGGCTCGTTCAGGGTGAGCAGATGAACATCAATGCGCGCTTCCATCACACACCTCCCCAATACTGTCCCCAGCGCAGGCCGTAGCCCGCGCGATCCATGACCCGCACCTGCGGCTGCCAGCTACTCAAACCATCGCGCTCGGCACTGATCTCCACCGTGATGCGGTCGCCCAGCGCACCGGCATCCAGCGTGGCCACTGCTGCCGTCCAGATAAAGGTTGTGCCGAGCAGTCCCGTTTCGGTGTGCGCCAGCACGCCATTGCGATTGCGGATGCGTAGCGTGTAGGTCACGCCCAGTTCCGGCCCGATATCGCCCTCGTCTTGCTGCACAAGATAGGCGGTCTGCTGCGTGCGGTCGCGATGCACCCACGCGACGGTGAGATCACCGGCCACCACGGCAGGCTCGGTCTGGCCATTGAGGCGGATACGACCGGGTGGATACGGCAAAGCCTGCCGACTAGCCAGCACCATCGGCTGCGCATTGGCGGCCAACACAGGATCGCCCTGATCGGTCGACGTGCGAGGAATCGCGCCCACGAACACCGATTCGCCCGGGGCGCGCTCCGCACCTTCGGATGCCAGCCATTCGCCGACACCGATCAACCGAGTCCCCGAGGCATGTGCTTGGGGTGTGGTGTCGAGCACGCCGCGTGCGAGATCGATGGTCGCGTTGGCGGCATCGAAGGCCAGGACGGCAACGGCCTCTGCAATCGCCCCACTGGCATCCACCAGATAGGCGTAGTCGCCCACGGCCAGTCTTTCCGGCTGGCTGATGGCCGTCACCGGTACACCGATGGCATCGACCTCGCTGGCAGGCAAGGCTGCATCGAGCGTCAGCAGTGGCGCGTAGTCCTCACCCACGACGGCAGCGAGATCGCCGCTCGTAGCACCGGTAGCCAGTTGCCAGTTCAGTTGCCCGGTACCGCCTGCGGCCGCCAGCGTACCGAGATAGGTGTCCGTATCGGTCAGGTAGGCCAGGTCTGCGCGCGACAAGCGCCGGGCCAGTTCCCAATACGGCACCTCGACGGCCAGCACCACGGCGGGCGACAACGGTTCGATGGTCGGCTCCTCCACGTGCGGTGGCGGGAGCGACAGCACGGTGTTGCTCATCCCGAACACATCTTCCATGGCTTCGATTCGCCACTCGGCCGCGCCCAAGGTGCCGGTGTCGATGCCGGTGACGCGCACCACCATCTGATCCACACCCAAGCGCGGCCAGTTCAGCAGGAACACATCACCCGGCAGCGGCGCACGCTCCAGCGTGTCGCGTGCCACCCTCAGACTCATCCGGGCCAGCGGCGAACCCAAGGCGCGCAGGTCACGCAAGGCCAGCCGCGCGGCCAGTGGCCCGTAGTTCACACCCGGGTAGTCGCGGCGTTGACTGATCACGCCGCCCTGCAACTGGATGGCGGCCAGATTCTCGACCGTAACGGCCGCATCACCGCCGGTTTGCCAGTCGGTGTAGACGACGGTCAGTTCATTGGGCAGCTCGCCCCACTGGGCACGCTCGAAGCGTTCCAGCCGCACGATTTCGTCAGGCCCCAACTGTGGCAGGCTGTCGATCCAATAGTCGTCGCGCAGCAGCTTGAGCTCAAACGTGCCTTGCTCCGGGTCGGTGTAGAGAATGCCGCCAATGTGGTCGATGACCTGGCCGATAAAGCTCTCGATGGGCTGCTGCCGTGTCCAGATCAGATTGAGGCCGAAGCCCTCACTCGACAAAGCCCATGCCGCGTTCCAGAAACTCCAGCCGATGGTGCTCTGCGGATAGCCCATGCCCCAGTGCGGATCGGTGAGGCACTGCACCAGGATGTGCGCCGGGTTCATGCCGACGCTGATCTCACGGCCTTCGTCCTCATCCCAGGTGCGGACTTCAGCATTCCAGTCCATCCACGGCGCATCGAACCAACCCGCCGTGAAGCGCCGGACGCGCACTGCCCACGGTTTGATGTAGGGGTTGTTTGCCGCGAACAGGATCTTGCGTGCCACCAAGGACAGCACGCCCCGAAATGCCGGAATGGAACTGCCGAGGCGACTCACCAGGTAGTCGTTGCGTCCTTGTCCGGCATGACCAGAAAGCACATCGATGGTGCCGACCACGCCGCCTTCGCGCTCGTCGCCGCCAAACAGGGTTGGCTTGTTGATGGAGAGGCTGGTCAGCCCGTGGCCGGTGGACAGCGGCGCGCGGTCGGCATCACCCCACGCGGTGCGGTCACCCATCTGGATTTCCTGCACGGCATCGACAGGCCCCTGGCACAAGGCCAGATGCAGACCCATGCGGTAGCGGTAGCCAACGGTTTGCGATTTGCTGCTGCCACCCATCAGCCTTGCCCCCGCTGGCAGGATTGATTGCGGGCATGCTCGACCACACGTTGTGCCATTGCATCACCGGTGGCCAGCAAGGTGTCGGCGTCACAGCCTTCACGCAGGAAGGCGCGGAAATCCAGATCGTGACGCGCAAACCACGTACGCGTGCCGTTCACGCACAGGCCCACGGCGCGCACGTGATCGATGGTGATGACGGTCTGCGTGGTCATTTCTTGCCACCTTTCTTCTTGATCGGGTCGGCTTCGAGGTCGCCATACCAGACGACGTTGGAGCCACGGAGCAGCACGGTGCCGAACACGACGGGAATCGGTCGGCCCTCTTCTGCGGTGGGGGCATCGACGTCAGACAAGGACGCCGGTTTGGGTTCGGGCGGTTTCGGCGCGAGTGCGACCGAAACCAGCGCCGCCACCACGATGACGACGAGGTACCACATGGCGATTTCTCCAGGGATTCAGAACACGCCCGTCGAGAACGGGTTTTTGCTCGGGATGGCGGGAAAGCCGCCGTAGTTGTCGAGGTTGCCGAAGCGCGACTCGCACGTGGCCGTGCTGTGATCGCAGCCAACCGTCAGCAGCACCTCGGTGCCGACTTCAATGGCCACCGGATAGAGCAACTCGACGCCACCACCGTAGTCATTGACGATCATGTGGCGCGCACCTTCCGGGGTTTGCAACCAGCCACCGGCCAAGCCGCCACTGATACTGCCGGGCGTGCCACCGTCGAGATCGACGTTGCGGCCATTGCTGTTGCTCACCAAGGCGCTGGCAGAAATCGGTGAGGCACCACAGGCAGCCGAATACAGCACATGGGAACACTTGCGGCTGTAGAGCCGCCGCAACCCGATGCGTTTGAGACTGACTTGCGCGGATTCGCAGCGAACGCGAGCCACATCGTCGGCGACTTCGACGCCCAGCACCCGGCCCATCCAGCGCGTGCCGGAGATCCACCAGTAGTCGCCCCAGGTATCACGCCGTCCGATGCGCAGGGTGATCGAGGTGGTGTCGCCGGTCAGCGAGTTGGCGAGCAGGTGGCGCACCAAATCACAGTTCGGCGGCAGTTTCAGATCCAAGCCAGCCTTCGCAGCTTCAGCACCCAGCGCCAGTTCGTTGCGATCCAAGGCCAGGCTCTTGTAGAGGTTGCCATCCAGATCAACATCGAATTCGTGCGGCGTTAGATAGAACTGCGCGCTGTTGCTGGCGAAGGCGTATAGCTCGACTTCCAGCAATGGGTTCTGGCTCATCGTGCTTACGCTCCCTCGTAGGTTTGACGGTCATTTCCGCGTGGTTCGGGCAACTGACGCGCGGTCAAGGTGAACTCCAGCAGCGTCGGGCTGTGCCAGTACAGATCGATGGCATCGTGGTCGAGGCGGCAGCGCACAAGGCGAATGACGCGGCTGCCTGCGGGCACCCAGTCGTCGAGACCCGAGCGCAGCACCAGCACACCACCTTGATCCAGATGGCAGGTCGCCGTCAGGACGTACTGCCGATAGCCGTCTGGATGCACGATCAGGCAGGCGGCGGGGCGATGCCAAAAATCCGAAATTCGCGCGGAGATGTCTTTGCCATCCACGCGCAGGAAGCCATCTTCGGGATCGGCTTCGACGGTCACCCACAGGATCGGGGCTAAGCCATCGGGCAGCCAGAAGGCTTCCAGACGGCCTTGGGTGCGCCACAACCGCGCCCGCCAGATTTCGATTTCATCGAGTGAACTGGCCAGATAGCGCCGCTGCAAAGTCGTCGTCGCCCACGGATCGTCCCGGCGCGCCCACGGATCTGCAGGGGATAAATCCTGACGGGTGATCGCGGCTTGCGCGGCGGCTGTCGGATCGTCCCGCCAGTTGCCATCTGGCCAGACCGGGACCTCGTCGAGCCATGGGTCATCGAGGACGTCCTGGTCGGGCAATGGCGCAGGCTGGATCTGTGTGGGAATGTTGCCGCCGACCATGCCGGGTACCCACTGCGTGAGATCCGCCGGGTCGATGGCTTTGCCCCATACCAAGGGCATGATGGTGCTGCCCACGGCTGCGGCGCGTGCCAAGGGCTCCGTCAGCCACAGCAGATCGCTTTCCACACGCTCAAGTTGGGCGATCTGCCAGCCATCGGCGGCGATGATCAAAATCCAGCGGCCATTGTTCTCAGTTTCCTGCCAGCCCTGCACACCGTCATAGGTCAGATGCACATTGGCCGAGAGTGGCCCAAACTGTCGCCCGTCAGCTTCGGTCACATTGAGTGCCAGTGCGCCACGTTCGCAGGGCTCGGTCAGGTGCACCGCGTACTGCGGCAGCGGCCACAGCGCCATTTGACCGAGATGATCGGCAAGCCAGTCGGCCACCAGGGCATCGGTCTGTCGGGCGTTGCCCACCTTGTAGGTGAGCCAGCGCCGAGGAACACGTCGGCGTGCCTGACGGGATTCGTTGCCGCTGGCCAGCCGTGTGACGCTGGTCTGCCACTCCAGCCGTTCCACCAGGGGCTCCATCCAATCATGACGGAAGGCAAACACGCCGCGTTGCGCATCCGGCCAAGGTTGGTCGCCGAAGGAATCCATACCGGTGGCGACGATGGCGCTTGAGGCCGTATCCCGACGCAGCACTTCAACCAGAAAGATCGGTGCATCGATGGGTGGCCAGGGGCCCGCCAATGATTCCGCCAGCAGGCTGGCCGCCAGATTGGGAGGCAGCGGAGCCACAGCCGTTTCGGGCGTGAAGCTGGCTGCGCTCGCCCCAAAAGTGGCGCGCGAGAGCACTTCACCCTGGAAGGCGGGCAGTTCGCCTCCAGGCGTTGGTTTGCTGGAAACCTCCGCGAGGTCTTGAACGACGACGCGATCCGTCATGCCGACTCCACGCCGAACTCAGCGGCATTGAAGGCGGCCTCCGTCCACTGCACGTTGCCGTTCGGGTTGCGTTCGAACAGCGTGCTCTGCCAGGCCAGTTGTTCTTGCAGAATGATGTCGGTGCTGATGGCGGTCTGCGCGCCACTGACCACGAGGCCTTTGACCTTGCCCAGACCCGCATCGGTCTTGCGGGCCAGCATCGTCAGTTGCACGCCGTAGATGGCGGGCGTGGCCATCACCGGCAGCGGCTCGACATCGAAGGACTGGCGCAGCCCGTTGCCGGGCGCACTGATCGCCGTTGCCTCGTCCTCATCGCTCACGGCTTCCCAGGCAGCAGTGCCGACCGGACTGGGAGTCCACTGGTTCAAACTGCCATCGGCCTGAGCCTGCAAGGCATCGACGCGCACATCACCGAGAAAGGTGTTGTTGATCGTGCCGCTGGTATCGGCGATGTAGAAGTCGTCGACGTCGATGGTGAGCGGGCAGTTTTGGCCAGGCACTGCACCCACGAATGCCGTGAGCAGTTGGCCACCGCCCTGGATGGTGTTCTGCGCAGTCATCTGGATGGCCAGGATGCCGTTGATGCGCACTGACAGAATGCCGTTGCTGGTGCCTTGCGTGACCTGCAACTCGATGTAGTGCCAGCCGCGTGCCGGAGCGCTGGCGACTGAGACAGAGATCAACTGGTCATAGCCGTATTGCCAGCGGTAGAGCTTGAGCCGACCGTCCTCGCCGATTTTCACGAGATGCGCGACCTGCGAGTTGGCATCGCGCACGCCCAGGAGCAGTGGCTCGGTGTAGGTGTTTTGGTACGGCACCACACGAATGGCTGCCCCGACGATCAGGCTGGTCTTGGTGGCGTCGAGGTTCTTGACGTAGCCACCACCCGAACCTTCTGGCAATCGCAGGGCATAGGAGGAAGGACGACGGCCATTGATCCGGGTGGCCTGCGGCGAGAGATACGCCGCCTTGCCACGTGCGAGCCACGGATCGCCAAAGCTGTCCACGGCCTGCGGGTCGTAGTGATCGAAACCGTCGATGAACAGAAGTGCCATTGGACTTTCCCCTGAAATTCAGCCTTGCAGCGCCGCACGGATGGCCCGTGCATTGCGCCCGATGATGTTGACGATGACTTTCTCTCCGGCAGGCGACTGCAGGTGGTCGTGGGTCACACCCGGATCGACCGCGTTGACGATGCGCACGGCCTGATTCATCTGCGGCTGCGCGGGCGGCACTTTCACCTCCGGCACCAGTCCGCCCGCTGCGAAGGCCAATTCGCCACCCTTGAAACGTGGGCCTGCCGACAAGCCGTTGAGCGAATCGAGGAAGGCCACACCGACTTGGCGCACGGCGGCCGCCCGCACCACGTACTCGCCTGCGGACAGACGCGCCGGGATCGAATCCGAGGTGGCGCTGCCCGGCCCGGAGACCAGACCGCCTCCCGCGAACTTCTTGATGCCACCCAAGAGCGCCATCACAGCGGCGACCATGGCTACCATCGCGGCCACCGCGAGTGCCGGGCCAACGTAGGGAATGGAAGCCTGCGACGCCGCCGCCCCGGCTCCCGCCTTGGCCGCATCCATCGACACCACGGCGGTGGTTTCGGTGGTCTTTTGGGCGACCTTGGCGGCGCTGGCCGCCGCATCGACGGTCTGCTCCTGCTGGATGAAACCGAGCTTGAGCGCCAGCATCCGCGCCTGCATGGCGATCCACTGCTGAAACGGCTGGATCACGATCTGCTGCAGGAAGGCATCGGCCACCTGCTGAAAGATGCTCGCTAAGGCACTGCGCCAGGTCTGCGCGCCGGTGATCATCCCGTTGAGCGCACCACCAAAGCTCTCGCCGATGCGATTCCACAGCGGGGCCATTTCATCGACGGTGAGCTTGGTGCGATCCAGCTCGTTGCGCCACGCCTGCACGCGAATCACCGCATCCGGCCCGATGGCCTGCGCAGCTTGCTGCATGGTCGGCAACAGGCGCTCCATCTCGGTGGCTGATTGCTGTTGCAAGGCCACGATCTGCTGACGCGCCTGTGCTTCGGTTAGCAGCCCAGCTTGCTGCTGGGTCTGAATGGCCTCCTGCGCATTACGCAGACGCTCAGTGACTTGCCGCCATTGGGCTTCAAGCGCAGCCAGATTGGCCTGCGCCGCCTTCACATTGATCAGCCGATCAACGAGCGACACGCCGTCGGCATCGCTTTCTGCCGCCAGTCGCGCCCGTAGATCGCGGTAGCTGCGCTCAATGGCTGCTTGCCGGTCGGCATCCGTGGCGGTACCGGTGATCTGGGCCAGCTCCTCACGCGCCTGCGCCAAGGCATCGGCCAGCTCACGCTCGGCTTGCGCTGCCTTGCGCGCATTGGCCTGCTCGATGTCCGTGCGCCGGTTGTTGAGCGTGATCAGGTCGGCTTCCGCCTTGGCGACCTCGGTCTTGGCTTTCAGTCGGTCGTTTTCCGATTTGCCCGTGGCGGCGACTTGCTGACTGCGGGCCAGCTCCTGCTGCTTGCGGGCAATCTCGGCATCGACCTCGCGCTGCTCGATGACTGTTTTCTGCGTGTAGTAGTCGCGCACCGAAACCAGACGGTCTTCGAGTGCAGCATCCAGCGCAGTTTGTTGCCGGGTCAGACCGTCCTTGAGCAGGGCGAACTCGGCGTCCAACTGCGCTTTCATCAGCGTGGTTTGCGCGCCGGTCGTGTCCTGCGCAGGCTTGGCGGCCTTGGGCTTGGTCAGGCGTTGAAGCAGTTCCGGATCGGCCTGGATCTTGGGTGCCTTGACCTCGATGGGCTTGGGGTCGAACAGGCTGTCACGGAAGGACGCCAGTTCATCCAGCCGTTTGACCAGATTGCCTTTGAGGTCGGCAATGATGGCCTTGGCCCCTTCGGTGTTGCCCTTGAGCGCTTCCACAGCGGCGGCGACACCCGCGCCAATTGCTTCGCCCAAGGCGACGAAGGCCTTGCCGACGGTGGCGGCACCGAGCGCCAGGGTCTTGAGCACCAGCACCACGCCATCCAGGATCGCGCGCAGTGTGCCGCCTTGCTTGGCCGACTCGACCATGCCACCGGCCATATCGTTCAGGGCGGGCAGCAAGGACGCGATGATCTGGTTGCCAATGCTCTGGGTGGCCAGTTTCAGCTTGTCGAGGGCATCGTTGAAGTTGCCCGCCTGCGCCGCAGTCTCAGAACTCATCTGCACGCCGAGCGCCTGCATCTCGGCGGCGAGATCATTGATGCCGTCGCGCCCCTGATTCAGGAACGGGATCAGCTCGGCTCCCGACTTGCCGAACAGTTGCACGGCCAGGGCGGTTTTCTCCGCGCCGTCGGGCATGGCTTTGAAGCGTTCGGCCAGATCAAGCAGCACCTGATCGGTGGCACGCAGGGTGCCGTCCTGGTTCTTGAACTCGACACCCACGGCGGAGAATCCGCGCGCAGCATCTTCCGACCCGGTCGCGGCCTCCAGCATCGTGGTGGACAGCTTGCGCAGCCCCTTCTCGAACGATTCGCCGGACACACCGGACTGCTCGGCTGCCGGTTTCCATACCGAAAGGGTCTCGACGCTGACGCCGACACGTTGCGACATCTCGTCCAGCGCGTCGCCAGTGTCGATGGCCGATTTGACCATCGCAGTCAGTCCAGCCACCGATACGGCCACACCAAGGTTGGCCAGCACGCCGTTGACGCTCTTGGCGGTGTCGGTCAGGCCACCCAGGCCCCGCTTGATCGAATCGAAAGCGGTCTTGGTCTGGTCGACGGCACTGATCAGGATTTGGGCACGATTGCTTGCCATCAGACTTGGTCCAGTTCTTGTTGAATCGCCCGCGCCAAGGCAGGTAGTGCGCGTTGCACGCCACCCGCCAGATTCAGTCGTCGTTTGAGATCGACGCGCTTGACCAGCACGGCGATGGGAATCTCCTGGCCACGCTTGATCTGCTTGGCCCCGGTACGACCACGCTCGGCACGCTTGAAGCGGCCCAGCTGCCCGGCGTTCTCTTTGATGTTCTCGGCCATCAGCAGCACGCGACCGTTCTTCTCGATGAAGAAGGCATTGCCCGAGCGCATCAGGCCGTCAATGACCGCCTTGAAACGCTTGGGGCCGATGCGCCCGGGCAGCAGCGGTATCAGCAAATTGCCGCTTACCGTGCCGCCTTTTTCATGCAGACCGAGCCAAGGAATCTTGCTGCCGACCAGCAAGGCGGGCAGCAGTTCGGGCTTCTTGTCGAACACCTTCACGCCCATCGAGGAGATGAAGCTGTTGCGCTTGACGGTGAAGGCACTGCGCATCTCGGATCGCGCCGCATCACGCACTTCACGCCCGCCCGATTGCATGCCCTTGGCGACAGCTGTGTGGATGGCACGACGCCGCTCGGTGCTCCACGCTGCCAATTGGCGCGGGTCCAGCAGGCCTGTGGTGGTCAGTGACATGCGCACGTTTTAGTCCTTCAGGAGATCGCGTTGCAGTTGTTCGATGCCACGCTTCTCGCCCTGGGACGCCACGGCATGGATGCCGAGCAGCTGGGCAAGTTGCTGCCGTTCGATCTGTCCGTCGGCATCCAGAAAGGCTTGCGCCTGAGTGAGCGTGTAGGCCATCACGTCGCCCAAGCGGTGCCCAGCGCGGATCAGGCGGGCAATGGCACTGTCCCAGCCGAGGTCGTCAGTGAGCGCAGCGTCGGCGCGAGTCGCTGGGCCGCGCCCTGAATCGCCGGGACGACGTGCGCCACGGAAAAAATCCGCGTTCACCTCGAACACGGCGGCGGCCAGTTGCACAGCGTCCGCAAGCTGAAGGTCGTTGATCCACGCGCGTTCACGCCGGGTGGTGATCGCCAGCAAATCCAGCACGGCATCGCCGTGCCGTCCCAGCAGCGCCATCCAGTCCGGATCGCTGGTGACTTCCTCGGCCAGCGGGCGCACCACGGCCAGCAGCCGTGGCAACTCACCCAGCCGGATCGGCGTCAGTTCCAGCGCGGTGCCAGACAGCGTCACGACCACAGGCTCAGGGGGGAAGGTCTTGAAGCCGTCCATCACAGCAGCACCAGACGGCCGAACTGGCCGAGATCACCGCCGACTGGCTTGGTCAGATCCGCCAGTACCTGGCCCGACAGCTCGAACTTCAGCAGTTCGTCCGTGATGATCGAGAGTTCCTTGGCCGGATTGATGGCCACGCGGTAGAGATCGATCACCACCTCGCGGTTGCCGTCGGCCGTGTTGAGCCCCTCGAAGCGAATCCAGCGCTCGGGCAAAGGCTGGGTGAACATCGCCGTGCTCTGCGCTGCGCCATAGGCGTAATCGACGGTGAACGGCTCGGTGTACGGGCCGCCCGACGTGGCATCCAGCACCACCAGTGAACCGTGCTTGGCATTGACGCTGTACTGGCTGACCGGGAGCGTCTGGGGCGTGGCATCCGAGTCCTGGATCTGCACCGCCGACACGTTTTGCATGGCCAGCGGGTACAGACTGCCCGGCGTCACTGGGTTGGGCAGCAACTCGCCGGTTACCGTGCCGGGGGTGATCGTGGTCGTGGTGCCGTAGAGCGCGAGCGCCAGGTTGGTGGCGATCAGCTCTTCCAGCGTGCAGGCGAACTCGCCTTTCTTGGTCTTGATGAGCTGCAGGTCGGTCAGGCGCTGACCCGACTGCGCTTCCTGGTGCTCGATGGTGTCTACCGACAGCGACACCTTCAGCTCGGGCACGTTGCCAACGAAGGTCAGTCCGGCCGGGTTGCCGAGTTCATCACGTGCGCCGATGTAGACGCGGCCTTGTCCGGAAAAGTAAGCCATGTTCAGTCTCCTTGGGTGGCTGCAGTTGTGGAAACACCGGACGTGGCATCACGGCGGGTGGGTTTGGAATCGGTGGCTGGGGTGGCCGCTTTGGCCGTGCCTTGTGTGATCAGCCAACGGGCGCTGGCGTCATTCAGATCAAGGCGATCACCTACGGCGAGGCGCTTGCCTGCGTGGGTATGGGGTTTCAGTAGTTCGATATGCATGGGTTCATCCTGTTTGGGTGAGATCAATGGCGTTGGTGCGGTAGCGGATTTCGTAGCGGGCGGGCAGCGCGACGGCCCCGGCGTCGGCGTCGTCGAACTCCCATTCGCAGTCGATCTCGCGCACGGCGATGGCCAGACCGGCCAGATTCGGGTCGGCGAGCATTGCCGCGTGGGCCGCGACCAGCGCCTGGTCGGCGACGTCGAAGGCATCCGCACCGCGTGCCACCACGGCAAGCCGGACGACCAGCAGCCGGTCGACCAGGTGGTTGGCGTGGGCGGTGATGCTGTCGCCATCGACGAACAGCAGCAGCGCCGGACTGGCCTCGCGGCTGACCGGCACGGCAGGCATGCGCAGCACCGGAGTCGGGGCAATCGCAGATGCCAGGCGCGTGACGATCTCCCGCAAGACGCGCTCGCGGACGGAGTTCATGGGGTGTTCCTAGAGAAGTTGGGAGAGCGAGGCGCGACGCTCGGTGCCGTCGCCGATGGCGCGCACGTCGCGCACCTGATAGGTATTGCCTGCCACCTCGACCGTGTCCCCGGCTGCCAGCGTCAGCCAGGACGCCGGGTAGTCGATCTGGTAGTCCCGCGACAGCGCAAAACCATCCAGCACGGTTTCGTCGGGGGCACGGAAGGCGCAGTGCACTGTGCTGCCCGCCACCGTGACGGCGGTCAACAGTCCTGCACTTCGGGCCGCCTCGTACAACGTCGCGACATTCATCAGGCAGCAACGAGCTTGATCAGCACGCCAGGGCGATGGCACATCGGCAGCGGGTTGCTCTGCGTGTGCAGATCAGTGCCCCGGTCGAACTTGCGTGGCTCCTGCTTGGCATACAGTGGCTGGCCGATGGTGTTCACGGTCTCGTTGAAGTCCGCTGGCGCGAAGTAGGTCGCGAAGGTATCCACCGTGCCGACCGGGAAGGCATGGGCTTCCCCTGCGGCAATGAAGCGGCGCGACCCCAGCGTGCCGTCGGCCTGCACAAAGGAAGCCTGGCCACGGTATTCCTCGAAGGTGATGCCGCTGTAGCTGAAGCCCGAGCGCATGTCGTTGATCAGCACTGCGCCCTGCTGCCAGTTCTGGTAGGCGGTCTTGACCTCCTTGTGGGTGGTCAGCGCCCGGAAGAACTCGGTCGAGCACAGCACATGCACGCCGGTCGAGAACTCGCCAGTGAGCCCATCTTCCATGAGGCCCAGCAACTCGAGGCAGGCAGTCTTGATTTGCCCGTTGTCGGCCGCCGTCGAAAACTCGAAGGACACCGATTGCGCAGTGATGTCGAACTCGTCGAACAGATCGACGAGCTCACTGCCATCAGCGTCGAGGATCTTGCCTTTGAGGGCACCCATGCGCAGATGCTCCAGGGTGATCGCGTGCTTGTTGCGCATGGTCTCCAGATGGCGGGCCATGACACCGCCAATGGCTTCCATTTCGGTTTCGGAACCGAAGGCGCGCAGTCCTTGCACTTCCTCGGGCAGCACCACGTCGTCGTGGGGGATGTGCGGGATCACGAAGGAGCGCAGGTTGCGCTTGCCACGCTCACCCACCGTGCCGGGCGAACCGGGCGCCCGGGTGGGCAGCAGGTTCAGACGACCGGCGTACTCCTCGACGATGATCTGCCGGGTGCGCACTGGCTTGGCCGGGAACAGGTTGAGTTGTTCCAGCCGCCCATAGCGGTTGGGCAGTAGGTTGATGGCGGCCGTCAGGCTGGCCATCGAGAAGCCGGGGTTTTCAAAAGGGTTCTGCATTTGGGGTCTCCAGAAATCGGCATAGGGTGCCTCCATTATCGGAGGCACCCCTGCCACACCACCTGGCATGCGGGTCCGCACCAGGCGGTTCGAGAGTTTGAGGTCATGACAGCCGGGGCACCCCCAACCGGTCGAAGTACGCAATGGTCAACACCGTTTTGAGCAATCC
>JBJTHI010000039.1:0-8436 GCA_046094425.1 Burkholderiales bacterium
GAATGGTGGCGACATCCACCTACAAAGGAGCCCCGCGATGAACACCAAGACCACTGCCATCGAGACCTATCTCGCACGCGCCGCCGCCATCCGCATCAAGCTGGCCCGGCTGCAGCAACTGGCCGACGACCACTTCGGCCACGACCCTGACGCCATCCACTGGGGCCACGTTGGCGACCTGGGGCGGGTGGAGCAGGCACTGGATGAGTTGCTGGCGATCTTCGACGGTCAGGCCAAGTAAGGGAGGCCGCGATGGACACCCTGGCTCCAGGCGCGGTACAAACGACGCTGTTTCATTGTCAACAACACGAAGGAGTAGGCATGACCCGCTACGACCCCGCTTGGCTGGAGGCGCAATACAACAACCGCGCGCGCATTCCCGAGCACCCCCACATTTTCGAGTCCTGGGCGCGCGCCTCTGCGCTGGCGCGCGAGGGCTTGTCGCGCAGGCTGGACGTGGCTTATGGGCCAAGCGAGAAAGAACGCCTAGACATCTTTCCCAGCAACCGGCAGAACGCCCCGGTGCTGGTGTTCATCCACGGCGGCTACTGGCGCTCACTCGACAAAAGTGATGTGTCCTTTGTGGCCCCGTCTTTCGTCAATGCCGGTGCCATGGTGGTGCTGCCCAACTACGACCTGTGCCCTGCGGTGGACATGCACACCATGGCGATGCAAATGGCCCAGGCCCTGGCCTGGGTTTACCGCCATGCGGCGCTGTATGGGGGTGACCCCAAGCGCATCGTGGTGGCAGGGCATTCGGCGGGGGGGCATTTGGCCACCATGCTGTTGTCATGCACCTGGAAGGCGGTGGGGCGTGACCTGCCCTCGCAGTTGGTGAAAGACGCGCTGTCCATCTCCGGCCTGTACGACCTGGAGCCCCTGCGCCACGCCGCCTTTTTGCAGGACGACTTGAAACTCACCCCCCGAGCGGTGCGCCAACTCAGTCCGGTGAATTTTCCGGCTCCGCGTGGGCGTTTGGTCACGGTAGCGGGCACGAGCGAGAGCGACGAATTCTTGCGCCAAAACCTCTTGATTCAAAAAGTGTGGGGCCGCAAAACCGTGCCCGTGTGCGAAACCGTGGCCGGGGTCAACCACCTGAGCATCTTGCATGAGCTGGTGGATCCCAAAGCGCGCTTGCATGCATTGGCAAAGGGTTTGCTCGGCTTATGACAGTTTGTTGCCAACCCTGGTGCAAACCCTGAAGTATTGCTTGCTTCAATGCAGGCGATTGACGCATTGAATTGGTATCGTTGGGCAGGCTGCGTTAGTGTCCAGCCGTGCCCTCTGCGCCGCAGAGGGTCGCGTCCACATTGTTTCTAGGCATTCAAGCAAGGAGAGCACCATGGGATTGAAAGGTTCTAAAACCGAGCAAAACCTGAAAGACGCCTTTGCGGGCGAGTCTCAGGCCAACCGCCGCTATTTGTACTTCGCAAACAAGGCCGACATTGAAGGCCAGAACGACATTGCCGCCCTGTTCCGCTCCACCGCAGAAGGTGAAACCGGCCATGCCCACGGCCACCTGGAGTTCCTCGAAGCCGTGGGCGACCCCGCCACCGGCCTGCCCATCGGTTCCAGCCGCCAAAACCTGGCCGCTGCCGTGGCCGGTGAAACCCACGAGTACACCGACATGTACCCGGGCATGGCCAAAACTGCACGCGACGAAGGCTTTGACGAAATCGCCGATTGGTTTGAAACCTTGGCCAAGGCCGAGCGTTCGCACGCCAACCGCTACCAAAAGGCGCTGGACGCATTGGTGGACTAAAACGCCACCCAACGCACCACGAATGCAGGTTCAGAAACTTCTGTTTCTGGCCTGCATTTTTTAATTCAGAACAAAGACGAGACACCCCATGGCCCAACGCGAAGGCAATCTGGAAGCGCCCACCCGTCACCCCATCGCCTGGCGCACGCCCGAGTTTTATGACGAGGCGGCCTGCGAAGCCGAGATGGAGCGCGTGTTCGACATTTGCCACGGTTGCCGCCGCTGCGTGAGCCTGTGCCAGTCCTTCCCCAGCTTGTTTGACTTGGTCGATGCCACCGCCGATGGCGAAGTTCACGGTGTGGCCAAAAGCGACTACGCCAAGGTGGTGGATCAGTGCTACCTCTGCGACCTGTGCTACATGACCAAATGCCCCTACACCCCACCGCATCCCTGGGGTTTGGACTTTCCGCATTTGATGCTGCGCGCCAAAGCCATTCAGTTCAAAAAGGGCGCAGTGAGCCAAGGTGCACAATTTTTAGCCAGCACCGACCGACACGGCCAGTTCGCTGGCATTCCCGTGGTGGTGCAAGCGGCCAATGGAGCCAACCAAACCAAGGTGGCGCGCTGGGCCATGAACAAAGTACTGGGCGTGCACCCCGATGCCTGGCTGCCCCCGCTGGCCACCAGCCGTTTCCGCTGGGCGGCGGACAGCACAGGCAGTGCCACCGTGGTGGTGAACGGCCAGCGCACGCCGGGCAAGGTGGCGATTTTTTCCACTTGTTATGTGAACTACAACGAGCCCGGCATCGGCCACGATTTAGTGGCCCTCCTGGAACACAACCAGATTCCTTATGTGCTGGTGGAAAAAGAAAGCTGCTGCGGCATGCCCAAGTTTGAACTGGGCGACCTGGAAGCGGTAGCACAACACAAAGCCGCCAACATGCCCGTGCTGGCGCGGTATGCGAGCGAGGGCTACGCCATCTTGAGCCCCATCCCCAGTTGCACCTTGATGTTCAAACAGGAATTGCCGCTGATGTTCCCGGAATGTGCGGACACGCAAGCAGTGAAAGAAGCCATGTTTGACCCCTTTGAATACTTGATCGCCCGCCACAAAGATGGCCTGCTCAAGCTCGATTTTCAGAAAGACCTGGGCCGCGTGAGTTACCACATTCCCTGCCATGGCCGAGTGCAAAACATCGGCAAGAAGACAGAAGAAATGTTCAAGCTGGTGGGGCAAACCGTGAAGGTGCAACTCAACACCGTGGAGCGCTGCTCCGGCCATGCCGGTACCTATGGCGTGAAAACCCCCACCCACCCGGTAGCCATGAAGATAGGCAAACCCGTTTTCAAAAGCATGGCCAAAGACGAACCCGACTTCATCAGCTCAGACTGCCAACTCGCTGGCCACCACATTGCCCAAGGCATGCAAGAAAACGGTTTGCCGCAAGCCACGCTCGCCCACCCCTTGAGTTTGGTGCGGCTGGCCTACGGTTTATGAAGCATTGAAGGAGCAAGCCCCATGACCACCATCACCCGAGACAGCCTCCTCACCCTGGAGGCCTATTCCAAAATTCGCAAAACCAGCAAACCCGAGTTCATCGCCCACCGTCGCCTGCGCAGCGTGCAATTGGGCGAGCACATGACAGTGCAGTTTGAAGACGAAACCACCATCCGCCGGCAAATCCAGGAAATGCTCTTCATCGAAAAAATCTTCGACGAAGACGGCATTCAGAGTGAGATTGATGCCTATGCCGCCCTCATCCCCACCGGCAGCCACTGGAAAGCCACGATGCTCATCGAGTACCCCGACGTGCACGAGCGCAAACGCGAACTGGCGCGCCTGATTGGCGTGGAAGACCGCATGTTCGTCGAGGTGGAAGGCCACGCCCGCGTCTATGCCATTGCCGACGAAGACCTGGACCGTGAGACGGAGGAAAAAACCTCCGCCGTACATTTCCTGCGCTTTGAGTTTCACAAAGCAGCACGTGAAGCCGTGCGCGCCGGTGCCGCCGTCAAGCTCGGCTGCGACCACACCCATTACCCAGCGCACACGGTGATATCAGCAGAAACGCTGGCTTGTTTGGCGGGAGATTTAACTTAGTATCAACCGAGCTCGCGGTGAACCCGCAGTTGCGTGTTTCGTCTCCTTGATTGCTGGACTTCTCTTCTTTTTTGGACGGTCATATGAAATCAACCCTGTTTGGAACGCAACTGCTTTGTGCAGCAATGGTTTGGGCTTTGAATGTTTCTGCCTCGTGGGCACAGACCGCGCCCACAGGCGAAGTGAAAGGCTCCGCCGTATCGCACACGGCAGCTTCTCGCCCTGGGGTGATGGCGAGTGCGCAAGTGGCTTTGCCCGCATCGCTCACGCAATCCGCTGTGTTTGTCGGAAAGTGGCGCGACATGCCCAGCAACCTCAACGGCAAAGTCCCCGTCGTCGTCTTTCTCCACGGATCGTCGGGCCTGGGCCTCAAAGCCATCGAGGAATGGCAACGTTGGTTGGCCGAGATGGGCGTAGCCAGTGTGGCTCCTGACTCGTTTGCGCTGCCCGACAGATTGACCTACAAGTCACCGGTTTCTAAGAGCGTCTACGAACAAATTCACGCGCTTCGCACCAGCGAGATTGCTGTGGCGCTTGCCGCATTGCAATCAACTCCTTGGGTAGACATGTCTCGATTGGCGCTGGCGGGTACGAGTGAGGGCGCAACCTCTGTAGCGCGCTACACCGGCAATGAGTTTGTTGCCCGCATGCTTTATGCCTGGAGCTGCGAGGACAACTACTTTGTTGAATCGCACCGCACCGCCATTCCAGCAGATCAACCCTTTTTGAATGTGATCAGCGTGGTGGATCCTTTCTTCTCGTCAACCAACACATGGCTGGACAATACCAAGCCCAGGGGACACTGCGGTGATCCCGCGCGGGGGTACAAAAAAGCAACCGTGGTGCTGTTGGGCGACGCCCCACACACGCTACTGAATTTGCCTGCGGCACGCGGCGCAACAGCAGACTTCGTGCGGCAAACACTCAAGCCGTGAAATAAAGAGCACGGCGTTGAGAATGCGGTTCTACAACCGCGCCCCCAACCTCGTCCCCTGGTCTATCGCCCGCTTGGCATCCAGCTCGCCCGCTTCGAGCGCACCGCCAATCACAAACACCGAAGCCCCGGCGGTGGCCAGGGGAGCTTGTAGTTCGTTAAGCGACTCTTGCCCAGCACACAGCACCACCGTATCGCAAGCGATTAGGCGTGGGTTGCTGCGCTTTTCGCCATCGCTCACCCACAGCCCCTCGGCGGTGATGCGCTCGTAGTTCACGCCGCCCACCATCTGCACTTGTTTCATTTGCAGCGCGGCGCGGTGAATCCAGGCCGTGGTTTTTCCCAGGCCTGCGCCGAGTTTGCCGGCCTTGCGTTGCAAGAGCGTCACCTGGCGAGCCGGTGCGCTGGGCGCAGCGGTTTGAACGCCGCCGCGCACGCTGCGCGGGTCGGCCACGCCCCATTCGGCCAGCCATTCGGGCAAGTTCATGGTGGGTGAATGGCCGGGCGGGGTCACGAGGTATTCCGCCACATCAAAACCAATGCCGCCTGCGCCCACAATGGCCACGCGGGGGCCGACCTCGCGGTGGTGCAGCAGCACGTCGATGTAACTCAGCACATGGGGCAACTCGCTGCCAGGAATGCGTGGTTGGCGCGGACGCACACCGGTGGCGATCACGATGTGGTCGAATTTTTCCGCCAACAGACCCGGCGCATCCACCACGGTACTCAGGTGCAAACGCACCCCGGTTTGCTCGATGCGGCGGCCAAAGTAACGCAGGGTTTCGTGGAACTCCTCTTTGCCTGGAATTTGTTTGGCCATGTTGAATTGACCACCGATTTGCGCAGCGCCATCGAACAGAAACACTTCATGCCCGCGTTCGGCCAGCGTGGTGCTGACGGCCAGCCCCGCAGGCCCCGCCCCGACCACGGCCACGTTGAGGCGGCGTGGTGCGGCATGAATGCGCAAGCGGGTTTCATGGCCTGCACGTGGGTTGACCAAACAACTGGCGAGTTGGTTTTTGAAAGCGTGGTCCAGGCAGGCTTGGTTGCAGGCAATGCAGGTGTTGATGTCCTCGCGCCGCCCTTGCGCCGCTTTGTTCACAAACTGCGGGTCGGCCAGCAAGGGGCGGGCCAGGCTGACCATGTCGGCGCAGCCGTCTGCCAACACCTGCTCGGCCACATCGGGCATGTTGATGCGGTTGCTGGTGATGAGGGGAATGTGGACGCTCGCCTCGCGCAATTCGCGTCGCATTTTTTGCGTTACCCAGGCAAAGGCCGCACGAGGCACCGAGGTGGCAATGGTGGGCACACGGGCTTCGTGCCAGCCTATGCCGGTGTTGAGCAAGGTGGCACCGGCGGCCGTCACCGCTTTGGCGAGCTGCACCACTTCGGGCCAACTGCTGCCCTGAGGAATCAGGTCGATCATGGAGAGGCGATAAATGAGGATGAAGTCCTCCCCCACCGCCTCACGGGTGCGGCGCACTATTTCCACAGGCAGCCGCATGCGGTTTTCATAGCTGCCACCCCAAGCATCGCTGCGCTGGTTGGTGTGATTGACCAAAAATTGGTTGATGAGGTAACCCTCGCTGCCCATCACCTCCACGCCGTCGTACCCCGCTTCGCGGGCCAACACGGCGCAGCGCACGAAGGCACGAATTTGCCGCTCCACACCACGGCTTGAAAGCGCCCAAGGCGTGAACGGAGAGATGGGCGATTGGATGCGCGAAGGTGCCACGCAAAACGGGTGGTAGCCATAACGCCCGGTGTGCAAAATTTGCAGGGCGATTTTTCCGCCCTCGGCATGCACGGCGCGCGTCACTTGTTGATGTTGTTTCGCCGCACGGTGGCTGGCCAATGTGCCCGCCAGCGGTTTGGCCCAGCCGGCGATGTTGGGCGCGAAACCACCCGTCACCATCAGACCCACACCCCCGCGAGCACGCTCGGCAAAGTACTCGGCCAGCGCAGGAAGGTGGGTGGTTTTGTCCTCCAGGCCGGTGTGCATGCTGCCCATCAGCACGCGGTTCTTCAGGGTGGTGAAACCAAGGTCCAGCGGCTGAAACAGGTGGGGGTAGGGGTTGGGCGTGTTCATCAGAACATCCTACGGCGGCACGCATCCACAGACCAGAGGCAAGTCCCGCAGTGTTGCGCCTCGGTCATGCGCTGCGGGTTAGCATTCAAGCGTTGTCACCGCAACCCACTTCAGGAGAAAACAATGGGCGGTTGGTTGTCTAAGTTGTTCGGATTCAAGAATGATGTCGCGGTTGCCAAACGTCCAAGCCCCTCGCCTGCGGTCGCCGCAGCAGCCCCCACGGAGACCGCCGCCGTGCATCTTTTTGGCGTTCGCAGGCCCTTGGTAGGTCGCGGCGGCGAGATAGCAGGCTTTGAATTTCGCCTGGCCCGCAACCTGGAGCAGCGCCTGCAAACCCGACCCGATGTGGCAGTGCAAGCCGCCTACGTCGT
Organism: Burkholderiales bacterium; assembly: GCA_046094425.1. Classification (GTDB taxonomy): domain Bacteria; phylum Pseudomonadota; class Gammaproteobacteria; order Burkholderiales; family Burkholderiaceae_C; genus JANPCX01. The sequence goes on from JBJTHI010000039.1 coordinate 7,198, forward strand.
GACCCTGCTGTCGGCCATGAAGTCCACTTTGCAGGCCAGTCGTCTGGCCATGGCCACGGTGTCAGCAGAAGTCTTGTTGCGCCCCCAGGTTTTTGAGCAAGTGCCTGCAGGTTTGCACATCCTGGTACAGCCCTGGGACTGCAGCGCCCCCGAGGCACCCGCCCGCATTGCCGCACTGCGCGCTCGGGGCGTGTTGATCGGCCGTGTGGCGTCTGACAATCCGCAGCCCTGGCCCGTGGATTTTGTTCAGCTCACTTTACAAAACAGCAATGTGATGAGTTTTTGGGCCCAGCTGGCCGATTGGCGCAGCAGCCAACCCACCCTGGCCGTGGTGGCCATGGAGCTGGAGCACATAGACGACATTGAACGGGCGCTACAGCTCGGTGTGGAGCTCGCTGCGGGTCGCATCGACCGCAGTTTGCTTCCCCAAGAGCGCGAGAAGCGCCCGCTGCAAACTGCCACGCTGCGCATGTGCCAGTTACTCAACAATCTGGTGCAAGACCGCGACACCGCCACGGTCGCACAAGAGATACGCTCGGACGTGGCACTGTCCTACAAATTGCTGCGTTTTGTGAACAGCCCGGCCGTTGGCTTGTCTCGTGCCGTGGAGTCGGTGGACCAGGCGGTGATGGTGCTGGGGCGAAATGAGTTGTACCGCTGGTTGTCGGTGTTGTTGCTCTCATCGAGCGAGGGGCGCGGCAGCTCCAATGCCCTGCAAGAAATTGCGCTGGCGCGGGCGCGGTTGCTGGAAGGGTTGGCGCATCGGCGCAACGATGCGGTCAACCATCCGCCCGTGGCCCTCTTCACCGTGGGCTTGCTGTCGCTGCTGAATGTGCTGCTGCAACAGCCTCTGGACGAGGTGCTTAAACCCTTGCGCCTGAGTGAACCCGCACGGCAAGCGCTGCTGGTGCAAAGCGGCCCATGGGCACCTTATTTGCAACTGGCCGCCGACCTGGAGCGCCACGACATGGCGTCAGCGACCGTCAACGCCCTGGAGTTTGGCGGCGTAGCTGAGGTGCTTAAGATATCAGATGCGGCTTGGGCGTGGGCGGCGGGGGTGAGGGGCAGTGCCTAAAACTGTCGCGTAGCGCGGAGTATGTTTAATGTGGAAGACACCTACCCGCAGACGTGACAGTGCCTGACCTGAGGCTGGCCCGAACCTGAGAGGCGGCCTGGCGATGAATATCAGGCAGCTGCTGGCGTGGCGATGAAGCCGTGTTTGCGCAGCATCTTGATCCA
>JBJTHI010000040.1:0-14428 GCA_046094425.1 Burkholderiales bacterium
TTTGCGGGCGCACCTATGCCCACAAAGGTTTGCCCCATCGCTCAATGTTGACCAACGCCAGCATCGCAAACACCCGGTTGGCATTCTTGGCCAGGCCACGGTAGCGCACCTTGGCAAAACCCCAGATGCGCTTGAGCGTGAGAAATGGGTGCTCCACCTTGGCACGGGTCTGGCTCTTGGTGCGGTTGATCTCCTTGTCGCGCTCGCTCAATGGCTGGTTGCGGTAAGCACGCTTATTGGTGAAGTCCTTGGCCCGGGGGGCCACTTCCTTGAGTACACCCTTTTGACCCGCATAGGCGCTGTCTCCGTAAAGCCTTGTCTCGTTGCCGTGCAGCAAGTTGCCCAACTGCTGGCTGTCGTGTTCGTTGGCTGCGGTGACGCTCGCGCTATGCACCAAACCCGTGGCGCTGTCCACGCCAATATGGGCTTTCATGCCGTGGTGCCACTGGTTGCCTTTCTTGGTTTGATGCATCTCAGGGTCACGCGCTTTGTCTGCGTTCTTGGTGGAGCTTGGTGCCGCAATGATGGTCGCATCCACAATCGTGCCGCCACTGAGTTTGAGGCCACTTTGCAGCAGCAACTGGCCAACCTTGGCAAAGATGGCTGCGCCCAGATCGTGCTTCTCCAGCAGGTGACGAAAGTTCAACAGCGTGGTGGCATCGGGCACGCTTTGGCGACCCAGGTCAATGCGGCAAAACTCCCGAAAGGTTGGCGCGTCGTACATCGCGTCCTCGCAGGCTTCATCGGCCAAGTTGAACCAGTTGGCCACGCAGTACATGCGCAGCATGGTCGACAAATCCCGAGGTGGGCGACCATTGCCCGCTTTGGGGTAGTGCGGTTCAATCAACTCTTCCAACGCGCTCCATGGAACCAGTTGATCCATGCGAGCAAGGAAGGCTGCTTTGCGGGTGACTTTGCTGTGCGCGTCGAATCCAGCCATCGCCAAGGTGCTTTGTGTGTTCATCGCTCTATAACGCCTTTGCTTCAATATGCGTGGACTTGTTCAGCGTTTCCATAGAACCGAATCGATCGAGGTACCCCATGTGGTGGCTGGTGCTGGCTGATCACATCGATTACTCAATGGACGAAGAAGATCGACCAGTCTTCCGTGCCGAGGTGATGCCAAAAATCCAGCATCGATTCAGCAGAATCGTCTTGCTTGATCCGCTAAGCTACCGCCGTGCGTTTGAGATCTAAAGCCTTACGTTCAAGCGGCACAGCAACCACAGAACCGCCGGCCCCCCCCAAACAAAAAGCGCAGCCCCCGTCTCCAAAGGCTGCGCTCATCCGGAGTGCCGACCAGCCCCCCAGACCGTTGCAAATGATCAAGCCGCCCGAGCCACCTGTTGCAGCACTGGCCGCGTATTCGGATTCGCTGGGCGTTTGAGGCCCAGGTGGTCGCGTAGGGTTTTGCCTTCGTATTCCTTGCGGAAGATGCCGCGCCGTTGCAGCTCGGGCACCACGAGGTTGACGAAATCGACGAAACCGCTGGGCAAGAACGGTGGCACCACGTTAAAGCCGTCGGCGCCCTTCTCCACGAACCACTGCTCGATCAGGTCGGCCACGGTTTTCACCGAACCGATGGCCTGCACATGGCCACGGGCCACGCGGAACTTGAGCACCAGTTGGCGGATGGTGAGGTTCTCGCGCCGCGCCAGCTCCAACTGTTGCAGGAAGCGGCCTTGGCCGTTCTCGCCCGGCTTGTAGGGCAGGTCGGGCAAGGGGCCGTCGAGGTCGTAGCCTGACAGGTCAAACCCGCCGAACTCAATGTTCTTGAACTCGACGCGGGACTGCAATTCCCAGAAGCGGTCTTGCGCCTCTTGGTCGGAACGCGCCACCACCACAGACAAGCCCGGGGTGACCTTGATCTGGTCTTCTTCGCGGCCGTATTTGGCGAGCCGGCCTTTCACATCGGCGTAATACGCTTTGGCCACTTCCAGTGAGGTGGCCGAGGCGTAAATCATCTCGGCGTGTTTGGCGGCGAACTCGCGGCCGGTTTCGGAATTGCCTGCCTGCACGAACACCGGATAACCCTGTATGGGCCGGGCCATGTCGAGCAAGGCGTCGGACTTCAGGTGCTCGCCGCGGTAGTGAACCGGGTGGGCGGTGCGGGGTTCGTAGAACTGGCCGGTTTCGCGGTTGGGGTGGTCAAAGGCGTCGTCGTCCCAAGAGTCCCACAGCTGTTTGGCCAGGTCCACGAACTCACCGGCCCGCTCGTAACGTTCCTCGTGGTCGCGGCCATCGTCCACACCGAAGTTTTGCGCCGTGTGCGGTGAGAACGACGACACCACGTTCCACCCTGCCCGGCCACCTGAAATATGGTCGAGCGACGAAAAACGCCGCGCCAGGTTGTAGGGGTGGTCGTAGTTGGTGTTGACGGTGGCGATCAGGCCGATGCGGCTGGTGTGGGTGGCCAGCGCGGACAAGAGCGTGAAAGGCTCGAACTGGTACCTCAACCCTTGACGACCCGTTTCAGGCCCCAACTCGGCGGAGCGGCCAATGAAGTCGGCCATGAAAAAGGCGTCGAACTTGGCGGCCTCTGCCAGGCGTACCGCGTTGATGTACCAGTTGAGGTCGGGCCGCCCGCTGTCGGTGGAACTCGGGTGACGCCAAGCCGAGGTGTGGTGACCGAAACGCTGAACAAAAATGTTCAGCGCCAGTTGTCGTTTGGGTTGACTCATGGTGTTCGATCAACCCGCGTAGGCCTTGGATTTTTCAAGCAAGCCGGTGCGTTTCCACTGCGCTTCCAGCGCGCCAGGCGTGTACACCTTGGCACCACCGACCACTTCGGCATACACCTGGTAACGCGCTGCTTCTTCCACAAAAAGAATCAGCTCCGAGGTTTTGGTGATGCCCTTGCCCCAGAAGTTCACACCGCCGTTGGACTCCAGCAGCGCGGGTGGCGGTGCCAGTTCAGGGTGTTTGTCCAGGCGCTCTTTGATGATGTCGAGCACGCTGCGGGTGCGGTCCAGGTGGTTGGGAATCTCGCGGGCCAGCAAGTGGCGTGCTGCGGCTACATACAAGATGGGGAAAGGCTTGTGGGCCAGCGACCAGGCCGACAGGTAGGAGGTGTGGACGTGGATGGCGGTGTCGGCATCCAGACGTTCTTCGTTCAGGATGGAGTCTTTGGCTTCAGAGAATTTTTTCAGGCTGATGCTGGGGGTTTGGTCGCGCTTGAGGCCACCAGGGAAGCGAATGCCCAAGAGCAAATCATGGCCCGGCACGCGGTGCGAAATGTGGAAGGTCAAGCTGGCGGACAGCGTGCCGTTTTGGCGCAGGGTTTCAAAGGCGTGGATGGCGTCGGCCTTGGCTTCGTCCACATAGGAGACGAGGTCAATGCTGGTGAGTTGGTCGTTTTGTTCGGACATGGTGGTTCTCCTGGTGTGTGATGAATGGAAAGGTGAACAGCCTTGTTTCAGGCGGCCACGGCGACAGCGCGTTCGGCTTGAGCGTCTTGTTCAATGACCAGCTGGCGCGCACGGGCCAGGGGCTCGTGCACCACCCAATCGCGGGCGACTGAGAAGTTGTGTTTGACGTAACCCCAGTTGAACAAGAAGTCTTTTTGTGCTTCCAGACCGGCGATGTAGGTGCCTGACAGGCGCGGCTCAAACGAACGGTGTACATCGCGGCCATGCGAGGCCACTACTTCGGCCGGTGTCGGGCCACCGTTGTCGGAGGACAGCAGTTGCACCACCACGTCGGGGTGTTTGTTGAGGAAGGCGCGGTCCACGGTGATGGGGCGTGGGGTGCCGTTGTTGACGCGCTGGATGGGGTCGGCCAGGGTGTTGATGTTGATCACCTCGTGGTAACCCGGGGTTTTTGACAGGCGGTAGCCGCGAGCAAACCGCAAAAAGATGGCATCGACCTGGCCGGCGTTGAGGGCCTCCAGCTCCACCGAGTGGCCGGGCTCGCGGGTTTGCTGGCGCGGGCCGTCTTCAGTGTCGTAACTCGGCGCGTCGATGTCCACAAACAACGCGTCGGCAGCAGACGCACCCGCCAAACGCAGCGCGTTTTCAAAGCCGTGTTGGGCGGCGCCGCGCTGGAAGTCGATCACGGCTTTTTGATGGCGGGGCACACCGAGGCGTTTGCCTTGGAGGTCAGCCACCGTGCGAATGCCCGAGCCTTCACGGGTGATGATGCCTTGGTATTCGTCGAGCCAGGTGATACCCAGCACCACGGTGTCTTGGCCCTGGCCACGCGCCCAGATGGGCGGAATGTTGCCGCCCTCGCGGAACATGCCAGATTGTTTGTGGTGGTAGTGCGAGTTGCGCACTTCCAGGCTGTGCGAGTCACGCAGCGAGTGCAGCACGGTGCCTGGCTTGGCAAACTCGGCTTGCAACCACTGTTTGCGGATAGCCAGCGCAGACGATGTGGCCGCGCCGCAGCGGGTGTAATAAAGGTCCACGTTCGTGGTGGATTGTTCAGGCATGTTGACTCCTTGCGAGTTGGGTGACGGTGGATGCCAAGAGCGGGCGGCGGATGCAGCACAAACGAAGCACACCGCACTCACAACGCAGAAACCGTGCCAGTGCGAGCGCGCCTTGAGCACACAGCAACGACCACGCGGTCGGCTAGGTGATTGACCTGGAAACTGCCGCGTTTTCAACAACCGGCACGTCAGATTGCTGCGTTCGGCGCAGGCCGGGGTAGGTCAGCGAAGCCAGTGCGATGAAATCGGTGTGAGCCAACTCAAACCTGGGTTGGTGATTTCGCAGCAGCGTTTGCGCACCGGCCAACAACCTTTGTTCAATTTCAAAAAAGAGCAGGCCTTGTCGTGCGCATTTCAAGTCGCTGATATTGGTTAGCACCGCTTGCACACACCCCCTTTTTTGTTTGGCATGGTTCGTGCGGATGGGTAGACGAACAAGGCATTTGAAGAACAGCTTCACGCCTGAACATCAATCCAACCCACTCACCATTCAAAGAGGAATTTCATGAGAAGCACCCGCTTGCGTTCCAAGGCTACGCACCGATCTGCATGGCCCTTCGAACCTTCCCTGCTGGCCCGCGCGGCCGCGCTGGTTTGCGCTGGAACATTCGGCTTGGCCACAAGCAGCCTGGCCCAGGCACAAGCGGTTGATAAAACCAACACGGCGGCCAACGCCGCTGCAACACAAGAAGATGAAGCCACTCTAGGCACGGTGGTGGTCACGTCGCAAAAGCGGGCCGAGAAAAAACAGGAAATTCCGGTGCCCATCACCGCACTGAGCGGCAATGCCATCAAAGACGGCAATGTGCGCTTGAGCACGGACGTTGAACGCCTGGCACCGAGCTTGTCGGGCCAAGGCGGCGGACGCACGGCCAAGCCGCGCTGGTTCTTGCGTGGCATTGGTACGAACGACCCCAACCAAACCATTGAAGCACCGATTGCTGTTTATGTGGACGAAGTGGTGGTGGGCCTGGCACGCCTGCAGAGCTTCCCGCTGTTTGACCTGGATCGTGTTGAAGTGTTGAGTGGCCCGCAAGGCACGCTTTGGGGGAAGAACAATACGGGCGGCGCGCTGCACTTCGTTTCCAAGCGGCCCACGTTTGCGCCTGACGGTTATGGCCGCCTGACCTTTGGCAACTACAAGAACCGCATCACCGAGGCCGCCGTCAGCGGCACCGTGAAAGAAGAGGTGCTGGCGGCGCGTGTCTCGGTCTACAACGAAACCTATGACGGCTGGGCCAACAACGTCCTGACCAATGAAAGCGGCCCGCGCCTGAAAGACTTCAATGCCCGCGTGCAGTTCCTGGCCTATCCGACAGAAAACCTGGAAGCGCATTTGATCCTGGGCCTGCGCAATGTGGACACCAGCAACACCCCGTCCTATCCCGTGGGCGGTCGCAACGCGCCTGGCAGTGCCGTCACCATCACCAACCCCAATGGAACCATCACACAGGGACAGACGCCTGCACAAATATCGGCCGGGGGAGGTTATGTGCCGCCCTATGGCAGCGACCCAAACGTGTACAGCCCGTTCTACGCGGCAGCCGACACCGGCAACCAAACCCAAAGCCGCGACTCGGCCACCTTCAAGCTCAACTACAACCTGTCAGGAATCACCCTCACCTCGGTCACGGGTTGGACCAACGGCACCGGTGACTCACTCGGCGGTGTGAGCGTGCCCCTGAACACCACGCTGGCCCGCCAAAGCGTCAAAACCAGCGATGCGTTCCGACAATTCACGCAAGAGTTCCGCGTGACCTCGCCCGCCGACAAACCCCTGAGCTGGATCCTGGGGGCCTACTACTACAAGCTGACGGCGGACGCTAAAACCGCCACCGCTCGGTTTGCCAATGGTGCCTCCAACACCATCGCCACCAACCGCGACAACTACAGCGAAGCCTTCTGGGACCAAGAGGCCACCAGCACCGCGCTCTTTGGTAACTTGAAATTCAAGCTCACGGAAAAAGCAGCGGTCAGCGGCGGCCTGCGTGTCACAAGGGAGGAAAAAACCATCACCGAAAATGCCCTCAGCGTGGGCGACAGCGCGGCCAACGCTGGCGTGGTGAACTTTGCCAGCGAGAGTGGCTGGTACCTGCCCGGCGGCATCACCGGCTCGGGCAACCGCACGCCGCTCAAACTCAGCGCCACCGAGTCGTGGACCAACACCACGTTCGATTTGACCCCTGAGTACCGCTTCAACAGCAACAACCTGGGTTATCTGCGCATTGCCACCGGCTTCCGCTCCGGCGGGTTCAATCAGACCATCACCCAACCCACAGGCGGCACGCCTTTCATCAATGTGCTCAAGCCCGAAACCCTCACCAATTTCGAGCTGGGCACCAAGTCCACGCTGTGGGACGGTCGCCTGATCTTCAACGCCGCCTTGTTCCACTACGACCTGAAGAACATCCAGCTCAACATCCAGCAGTCGGTGGTCAATGCGGGCGGTGTGGTGGTGACCAGCGCGTCGGGCCAGTCCGACGGGGTGATCGACGGCCTGGAGCTGGAAACGGACGCCCTGGTTACCCGCAACTGGCGTGTGGGTGGCCAGTTGGGCTTGATCCGTTCCAAGTACAAGAACTTCGATTACGAAGTGGGCGGCGTGAAACTCAACGCCAGCGGCAATGAGTTCTACCGCACCCCCAAGGTTCAGTTCCGCATCAACACCGACTACACGGTGAATTTCAGCGAGTCCAGCGGCAAGCTGGTGCTGGGTTTGCGCTGGTTGGCCGAGAAGATAGGTAAACAGAACATTGTGGCCCGTGAGAACGCGGCCTATGGCATCGCAAACCGGCGACATGTGACGAATGAATCCAAAGCGCGGGTGTTGGATGTGGGTCGGCTTGACGCTGTGACTGATCCGTACACGGTCTTGTCGCTGCGTTTGCAAGAAGCCTTTGGCCTGCGGCGGGAGGAAAGCATCAAGCTGCAACCCGTTTGGGCGGATCGAGGCGAAGTGTTGCGCCTAAAAGCCAGTTGGACCAAGGGCGGCAAGGAGCGGGAGGTGCCAATCCTCGCTGACACTCAGCGGGCAGTACTGGACGATGCCAAGCAGTTGGTGGGTTCAGCGTCCTTGATCCCCGAAGGCATGTCCTACCGCGATCAACTCAACCGCTTCAAAGCACAAACGGCCAAAGCAGGAATCGACCGTGTGCATGGGCTGCGGCACCAATACGCGCAGCGAAGGTATCAACAGCTCACGGGGTGGAAGGCCCCGGCAGCAGGTGGGCCGACTTCCAAGCAGCTCAATGCGGAGCAGAAAGCGTTGGAGCGGCAAGCACGACTTGTTGTTTCGCGGGAGCTCGGTCATGAGCGCGAGCAAATTACCTCGGTTTATTTAGGCCGCTGAGCCCGGTGCAAGTGCATAAGGTGGCAGCGGTGGTCGATACGGTCTGGTCACGCTGCCTGTTCAACACGAGACTTTCTTTTGATAGGCAGCACCTTCACGTTGGAGGCCAGCGCATCCAACTGGTTGGCCCAGGCTTGCATCATTTCGGTTCTGCGCTCCAGGTGGACGCCGCGCAGGTAGGCTGCGTCGGTCAGGTTGTCTTTGGCGTGGGAGAGTTGGGTCTTGATGATTTCGATGGGGTAACCGAGTTCTTCCAGGCTGGTGGATACGGCGGCACGCAGGCCATGGCCGGTGAGTTTTCCGCCATAACCCATCTTTTTGAGGGCCTGTAAGACGATGTTCTCGCTTGCCATGGATTGGTGCATGGGCGAGGGGAACATGTAGCGGGACTCGGCACCGTTGAGTTTCATTTGTTCCCGCAGCAGGGCCACCGCTTGGCTCGGCAAGGGCACGACATGAATGCGACGCTTTTTCATACGCTCTGCCGGAATGCGCCAGATCGCAGCGTCCAGGTCGAACTCTTCGGGCGTCGCACCCCGCACTTCGCCAGTGCGGCAGCCTGTCCACAGAATCATTCGGATGATGCCCAAGGTGCTGGGGTGGCCGGGGTAGGTGGAGAGAATTTTGAGGAAGTCGGGCAAGCCAGCCGGGCCGATGCTAGCGAAGTGCGCTCGGGTGGGGGCCTCAAAGGCACCTTGGGTGTCACGCACGGGGTTGTCGGCGCGTCTGCCGGTTTGTACCGCGTAGGCCAGCACGGCGCTGACGCGCTGGCGAACCCGGCGCAGGGTTTCAAGTTTGCCTGCGGTCTCCAGGGGTTCGAGGACGCGCATGATGTCTTGCGCGGTCAGGCTCGAAATGGCGCGTGCGCTAATCTTGGGCAACACATAGTCACGCAGGCTTTGCCGGTTTTGCTCGAAATGACCTTCGGTCCATTTTTTGGATTTTTTGGCCATCCACTCGTCGGCGACCACGGCGAAGGTTTGCAAGGCAGCGTTGATGCGCTGGGCTTTTTGTTCGCGTCCGTTTTGAACGGGGTCGATGCCCTCTCGCACCAGGTTGCGGGCGTCACCGGCCTTTTGACGTGCGCGGCTCAAGGACACATCGGGGTACTCGCCCAGGGCCAGCAAACGCTCACGGCCTGCGAGGTGGTATTTGAGTCGCCAGTGTTTGGCCCCTGTGGCGCGAATCAGCAGGTACAGGCCTCTTCCGTCATGCAATTTGCGGTCAGCGGCAACACCCTCGCGCAGGGCAGGCTTGGCGCTGCGAACAGCGGCATCACTGAGGGCTTCGATGAGCTTCTTGGGCATGGGGCACTCCTAAGAACCGTACCCCGAAAAATACCCCCAAGAAATTGCACTGTCAAGAAATCCTATGGGACGCAAAAAAAGAAAAAACCCGCGAGAACACTGGGGTTCAGGCGGGTTTCGGGTCGTCTTGGGACGACTTGAATTGATCAACTGGCGGAGAGGGAGGGATTCGAACCCTCGGTACGGGGATACCGTACGCCTGATTTCGAGTCAGGTACATTCGACCACTCTGCCACCTCTCCAGGTCACGCATTCACCGCAAGCGGTGTTCAGCAGGGTCGCCGCCGAAGGGCAGGATTCTACGTCAAGCGCTTGAAAACTCGACTTCAAACCGCCCTCAAACAATCAACACCGCCCATGTACGGCCGCAGTACCTCAGGCACGGTGACAGATCCATCGGCGTTTTGGTAGTTCTCCAGCACCGCCACCAAGGCGCGGCCCACAGCCAGGCCGGAGCCGTTCAAGGTGTGAACCAAGTCGTTGCGGCCTTGGGCATTTTTGAAGCGAGTTTGCATGCGGCGCGCTTGAAAGGCTTCGCAGTTGGAGCAACTGCTGATTTCTCGGTAGGTGTTTTGTGCAGGCAACCACACTTCCAAGTCGAAAGTTTTGCTGGCACCAAAACCCATGTCGCCGGTACATAAAGACAACACGCGGTAAGGCAAGCCCAGCTTTTGCAACACGGCTTCGGCGTGGCTCACCATTTCGTCCAGCGCGGCATAGGAGTGGTCGGGGTGAACGATTTGAACCATCTCGACTTTGTCGAACTGGTGCTGGCGAATCATGCCGCGTGTGTCGCGCCCTGCACTGCCGGCCTCAGAGCGAAAACAAGGGCTGTGGGCGGTGAGTTTGATGGGCAGTTGCTCCATGGCCAGCACCTGCTCGCGCACGCTGTTCGTGAGCGAGATTTCGGAGGTGGAAATCAAGTATTGCTCCTCCTGCTCTTCATCACCCCCACGGCTCACCCAAAACATGTCTTCTTTGAATTTGGGCAATTGGCCGGTGCCCTCTAACACCTCGCGGTTGACGATGTAGGGCGTGTAGCACTCGGTGTAGCCATGCTGGCGGGTTTGCATGTCCAACATGAACTGCGCTAATGCGCGGTGCAAGCTGGCAACCGGGCCACGCAGGAAGGAAAAACGCGAACCCGACAATTTGGCACCGGTGTCGAAGTCCAGACCCAAGGGCGCGCCCAAGTCCACATGGTCTTTCACCGCGAAATCGAAGGTTTTGGGCGTTCCCCAACGGCGTACTTCGACATTGCCCGCCTCGTCAGCGCCCTCAGGCACGCTGTCGTGTGGCAGATTGGGCAAGGCCATCAGCACGCCCGTGAGTTCGGTTTGAATCACCTCCAAACGTTGCGCGGAGTTCGTCAACGCTTCGCCCAGCCCCGCCACTTCGGCCATCACTGCGCTGGTGTCTTCGCCCTTGCCTTTGAGCATGCCAATTTGTTTGGACAAGCTGTTGCGTTTGGCTTGCAATTCTTCGGTGCGGGTTTGAATGGCTTTGCGCTCGTTCTCTAGCGACTGGAAACGTTCCACGTCCAAAAAAGGTTGGGGTGATTTGCGGCGCTCTAAGCGGGCGAGCACGTCGGGCAGGTCTTTGCGCAGTTGGGTGATGTCAAGCATGAGGGTCTCGAAAATGTCAGTCGCGTGTTCAGGTTTTGGGTGCCAATTCAGCCATGGATTTATCACCCAAGCCAAGTGGTAGGGGGAAAGCGATGGTTTCTTGCACGCCCGGCAATTTACGCACAGACACCGCACCCAGGGATTTGAGCCGGTTGATGACTTCCTGCACCAAGATATCGGGCGCAGAAGCTCCGGCTGTCAAGCCAACTCGGCGTTTGCCTTGCAACCAGTCGGCCTCTATTTCACAAGCCCCATCCACCATGTAGGCGGGGGTGCCCAAACGCCCGGCCAACTCACGCAAGCGGTTGCTGTTGGAACTGGTGGGGCTGCCCACGACGATCACCACGTCCACCGTGGGGGCCATGACCTTGACCGCGTCTTGCCGGTTTTGCGTGGCATAACAAATGTCTTGTTGTTTGGGCTCGCGCACCTTGGGAAAACGGCGCTTCACGGCAGAGAGTATTTCTGCGGCGTCGTCCACCGACAGCGTCGTTTGCGTGACCACGGCCAGGCGCTCTTCTTGCGCCACTTGCAGCTTCTCGACATCGGCCACGTCTTCCACCAAGTAAATGCCTTCTGAGAGTTGCCCCATGGTGCCTTCCACCTCAGGGTGGCCTTTGTGGCCAATCATCACGAAGTCATAACCTTCTTTGTGCATCTTGGCCACTTCCACATGCACCTTGGTCACCAAAGGGCAGGTGGCGTCGAACACATGGAAACCACGCTCGTCGGCTTCTTGACGCACCGCCTGGGAGACGCCGTGTGCGCTGAACACCAAGGTAGCACCGGGAGGCACGTCAGCCAGGTCTTCAATGAAGATGGCACCTTTGGTTTTGAGGTCGTTCACCACATAGGTGTTGTGAACAATTTCGTGGCGCACGTAAATGGGGGCACCGAATTTGCGCAAAGCACGTTCTACGATTTCAATGGCCCTGTCTACCCCCGCACAAAAACCGCGCGGTTCGGCCAGCACAACGTCCATCACATCACCTTGCATCACAACACCCCAATCACATGCACTTCAAACGTCACTGGTTGGCCTGCCAGGGGATGATTGAAATCGAACAACAACCAATCTGGCCCTACTTCACGTACCAAACCCGCATAAACGCCTTGACCGTCGGGCGTGGGGAACTGCACCACGTCGCCTGGGGTATAAACCTCGTCGGGGTCACCCAGTTCATTGAGTAGGCTGCGCTTGACCCGCTGCAGCATGTCAGGGTTACGCGGCCCAAAAGCCTCGCCCGCGGGCAAGTCGAACGAAGTCCGGACGCCTTCTGGCAAACCCAGCAAGCGCTGCTCCATGGCTGGGGCGAGCTCGCCTGTGCCCAGCGATAAGGTGGCTGGTTGGTCGTTGAAGGTGTTCACAATGTCGCTGCCGTCGGGGCCGGACAATCGATAGTGCAGAGTCAAAAAAGACCCGGCGTGAATGGTGTTCAATGGATTTCCTATTTCGATAGACTGCGCTCAATTTTACGGGGCGGCGAACCGTCCACATCGTGCTCAAAGACTTACCCACACAATCGCGCCCCCGAGAGCGGCTGTTGAAGCTGGGCGCGGGTGTGCTCACCGATGCCGAACTGATTGCACTGTTGTTGCGAACCGGGCTACGGGGCGTGTCTGTGCTTCAACTCGCGCAGAACCTGCTTGACCAATTGGGGGGCCTGCAAGGTTTGTTGCGTGCCGCACCGCCAGACTTCAAACGCATCAAGGGTCTGGGCCCAGCCAAACAGGCCGAAATGATGGCGGTGCTGGAGCTGGCGCGCCGCGCCACGGCGCAAGAATTGTCCACACGCCCAGTGTTTGAATCACCGCAAAAGATCAAAGACTACGTGAGCATGCAGCTCGGCGGCCTCGGCCACGAGGTGTTCGCCTTGATGTGGTTGGACGCCAAACAACAACTCTTAAGCTGGGAAGAGCTTTTTCGCGGCACCTTGACGCACACCGCCGTCTATCCCCGCGAAGTGGTCAAACGCGCCCTGCAAGTGCATGCGCAGAGCGTTATCTTGGTTCATAACCACCCCTCAGGTGTGGCCGAGCCTTCAAGCGCTGATGCGCACCTGACCCAGCAATTGCGACAAGCCTTGGCCTTGGTGGATGTGCGCGTGTTGGATCATTTGGTGGTGGGTGAAGGTCAAGTGATCTCGATGGCGGATCGGGGGTTGTTGTGAAACCCACCAAATCGCAAACCAAAGCCCACAGCTTGGCCGACTTGGCTGCGCTCAAAAAAACCCTGGAGCGAAACGCGCGTGAGGCGGCGAGGCAAGCCGCCTTGGCACAAGCCCAAGCCGCTGCCCGAGAACGCGAACAACATTTGTTCGCCAACACCGTGGGCCCAGTCACGCCGGTGCGTGGATCGTCCGCACCAGTGGTGTCGCGGCGAGCGCAGCCTACACCCGAGCCTCGGCAAACCACACGAGACGAAGCATCCGTCTTGGCCGAGGCGCTGTCGGACGACTTCGACGTGGAGTCCTTGCTTGACACCGACGCTGCTCTGTCTTTCAGGCGGCGTGGCGTAGGGCCGGAAGTCACACGCAAACTGCGGCGCGGTGTGTGGGCGATTCAAGCCCAGCTCGATTTACACGGCCTGCGCCGCGACGCCGCCCGCGAACAACTGAGCCTATTTTTTCGCCAAGCCCACAAAGAAGGCCTGCGCTGCGTGCGTGTCATTCACGGCAAAGGCAATGGCTCGCCCGGCCGCGAGCCCGTGCTCAAGAGCAAAGTACGCAGTTGGTTGGTGCAGAAAAATGAGGTCATGGCGTTTACCCAAGCACGTGCGTCAGACGGTGGGCATGGGGCTATGTTGGTGCTGCTACGCTCCACAACGTCTACACAGCAAACGTCGAATAAGAAATAGCACCTCTCGGTGACCGATACAACTTCGTTCAAACACCTCGATTGCGCATCCAGTCCGCTGTCTGGAGAAACGATGAGGAGAGGCGTTCGATCCACGGGGGCGGCAATGACAATTCATGCATGGCTTGCACCATACAGGTCATCCATTGATCGCGCTCGGCGATGCCAATGGAGTAAGGCATGTGCCTCGCGCGCAGTCGGGGGTGACCAAAACGGTCTTCATACAGCGGCGGACCACCGAGCCAGCCGCATAAAAACCAAAACAGTTTGTCGCGGGAGTCATCCAAGGACGCAGGATGCAAGCTGCGCAACAGCGCAAAGCCCGGCTCCAAATCCATGAGGTCGTAAAACCGATCGACCAAAGCACGAACCACGGGTTCGCCACCCAATAATTCAAAAGGCGTTGTAATTTTCTGCGTGCTGTCGTCAGAACCACTCATTGCGCTATTTTTTCGCCAAGCAACCTCACCGCATTGGCCGCCGGACAACCTGGCAGCATTTCCATCAAGAGTTGGCGTTTTTGCACCGAGTCGCGCACGGCCGAGTCGGTGGGAATTTCCCCCATGAGTTCCAAGCGTATGGCGTTGCCATCGCCCGAGGTTTGCGGCGTGACAAAACGGTCAATCACCAACTGCAGTTGCCCACGAATGACACGGCCTTCACCCAAACGCCCCACCTGGTTGACCACGAGCTTGATCAAGCGGCGATGCTGCTGCCCGGCCAGCACCTTGATGGTGGCGTAGGCATCGGTGAGCGACGTGGGCTCGGGCGTGGCCACCACCAGCACCTTGTCGGCCAGCGACACGGAGTACAGCACCACCTCCGAGATGCCGGCCCCGGTGTCCAGCAGCACCCGGTCGTA
>JBJTHI010000041.1:0-16129 GCA_046094425.1 Burkholderiales bacterium
GCCTCACTGATTTTGCGGCCGGCAACAGTGCGACCATTGTTCGCAGTGCCGAGGGATCCAAGCAGTACTCGGTTCGTTTGAGCGACTTGATCAAACGTGGCGACGTCTCGGCCAACGTTGAAATGAAGCCGGGCGACATCCTCATCATTCCGCAAAGCTTCTTCTGATCGTCGGTCGGCAAGGCGGCACTGAAGAGGTGCCTGCTGCGCCGACCATTTGTTGACAGACCCCGTGAGCCCATACCAACGATGGAAGAGTTACTCAACCAAGTCTCCGCAATAGTTCGCGGAATGTGGAAATTCAGATGGCAAGGCATTCTTGCCGCCTGGGTCGTTGCCGCCATTGGTGTGATTGTGGTGATGCGCGTACCCGATCGTTATGAGGCTTCTGCGCGGGTGTTTGTGGATACCCAGTCGATCTTGAAGCCTCTGATGTCGGGCTTGGCGGTTCGGCCCAATGTGGAGCAGCAGGTGGTGATGCTCAGCCGCACTTTGATCAGCCGACCCAATGTGGAAAAGCTGGTGCGTATGGCGGATTTGGATTTGAAGAACACCTCCAAGGCGCAGCAAGAAGCCACCATTGACGAGCTCACCAAGGCGCTGGCTATCCAGAGCACCGGTCGGGACAACCTCTACTCGCTCTCTTTCCGTGACTCTGATCCCCAGAAGGCGCAGCGTGTGATCCAATCCTTGGTTTCTATCTTCGTAGAGTCGAGCTTGGGTGCCAGCCGCAAAGACACGGCCTCGGCCAAGGTGTTTTTGGATGAGCAAATCAAGAGCTACGAAACCAAACTCGAAGAGGCTGAGGCCAGGCTCAAAGAGTTCCGCATCAAGAATTTGTCTTTGCAAAGTGCTGACGGTAAAGATTCCACCGCGCGCCTGGCGGAAATGAGCAATCAACTCGATGCGGCTCGATTGCAGTTGCGCGAGGCAGAGAATGCACGCGATGCGGCCAAGGCCCAATTGGCGACCGAGCGATCGCAAAATGCCGATGTGCTCACCAAAAGTTTGCTGCAAGAGTCCGCACTCTCTATTTCTACGCCAGAAATTGATGCGCGTATTGAGGCACAAAAGCGTAATCTGGATGGTTTGTTGCAGCGTTACACCGACCAGCACCCAGAGGTCATCAGCACGCGGCGCTTGATCAAAGACTTGGAAGATCAGAAGAAAAAAGAGATGCAAGACTTGCGCAAAGCGGCGGTGGCCTCCGCCACCGGGGCCAGTCCAGGGTCTAGCAACAGCCTGGCGGCGCAGGAGTTGAACCGTGTATTGGCGATGGCCGAAGTGCAGGTGGCTTCGCTGCGTGCCCGTGTGTCGGAGTACTCCACGCGTTATAGCCAAGCCTTGAGCATCATGAAAACATCGCCTCAAATCGAGGCCGAGGCAGCCCAACTCAACCGCGACTACGCCATTCTCAAAAAGAACTACGAAGACTTGGTTTCCCGCCGCGAGGCAGCGGCCATGTCGGGTGAGTTGGAAGGGGCATCAGGGGTTGCAGATTTTCGTCTCATTGATCCGCCCCGTGTTTCGCCCAAACCCGTGTCGCCGAACCGTTTGTTGCTGTTTCCGTTGGCACTGGTGGCCGCACTGGCAGCGGGTGGTTTTGTGGCTTTTGTGATGAGCCAGCTGCGGCCGGTCTATTTCTCCGCCAACGAGCTACGACTGAAAACAGAACTGCCGTTGCTTGGTGTGGTCACCAAAGTCATGACCGACGCGGCAAAACGCAAGCAACGTGGCAGTTTGTTGCGGTTTTGCATTGCCTCGGGCAGTTTGGTGGGTGTGTTTGCCGTTGGCATGGTGGTCATGACCATCTTGACCCGCAACGTTGGAGCGTCGCTATGAGTAGCCTGATCGAACAAGCCGCTCAACGTTTGGAGCAATTACGACAAGCTGGCATCACAGTTCCGGAGCCTTCGGTCGCAGCGCCTGCAGTTGCAGACCTTGAACATGAGGTTCCGCCGGCTGCCAGGCCCGCTCCCGCTGGTGTTGCGCCGGATGTGACCGCTCCCAGCAAACCGTCCACGGCACCGACCCCTGCAGGGGGAGCGCGGACGGAGCGCGTTCGGCCCGCAGACAGGGCGCTGTCTTCCAAACGTGTTGACCTGAATTTGCCTGCATTGCATCAGGCGGGCTTTGTCACCCCCATGGCTGAGCGCTCGCGTTTGGCCGACCAGTACCGCGTGATCAAACGGCCCCTCATCAGCAACGCCATGGGCAAAGGTGCTGCCACCATTAACCATGCCAACCTCATCATGGTGACCAGCGCCTTGCCGGGCGAGGGGAAAACCTACAGTGCGGTCAACCTGGCGATGAGTATTGCTGCCGAATTGGATAACTCGGTGATGCTGGTGGATGCCGATGTGGCTCGCCCCTCTTTGCTGAAAACATTTGGCTTGCCTGTAGGGCCCGGTTTGCTGGACTTGCTGCAAGGCCGCGCCCAGATGGCGGATGTGTTACTGCGCACAAATGTAGACAAGCTGACACTATTGCCCAGCGGTCACCCCCAAGCTCGTGCCACCGAGATGTTGGCCAGCGATGCCATGCGCCAGTTGTTGGACGACATGGCCCAGCGATATTCAGACCGCATCATTATTTTCGACTCACCTCCGCTCTTGCTCACCACGGAATCGCGGGCTTTGGCGGCACACATGGGCCAAATAGTGGTCGTGGTTCATGCCGGAAAAACGCTGCAACGTGATGTGCAGCACGCGCTATCCACCATTGAGGCTTGTCCTGTTAAGTTGATGTTGTTGAACCAGGCGGCCGAAGATGCCACGGGCGACTACGGCTATGGCTATGGTTATGGCTACAACAAAGACCACAAACAGGAGCCGGCGGCGACTTGAGTCGCGCGCTGTGCGGTTCCACGGTGACTACTTCGATGCCTACCCGTTTGCTTCATCATGCCTGCACACCCTTGCGTGCCGATTGGTGCGCAGTGAGCTTCCTTGCGGTTTTGCTGGCAACGGGCGGCGGTGTTTTGCCAAATCTGGCGCAAGCGCAAGGCCAGGCGTCCAAGGCACAGGGCGAGGGGGCGGGACGTGGCTTCGTATTCACGCCGCGTGTTTCTGCGTCCATTGTCGCCACCGACAACGTGAACCTGTCGGCCATTGACAAGCAATCGGATGTTTACTTGCAAATCAGCCCGGGGTTGCGGCTGCAGAGCAATGGCGGACGTATTCGGGGATCGCTGGATTATTCGCCTTCTTATTTTGCTTACTCCAAGGCCTCAGAAAAAAACAGCGTGGCACATAGCTTGAATGCGTCGTTCGTGGCCGAGGCGGTGGAGGACTGGGCGTTTGTCGATGTGAACGCCAACGCATCCCAGCAGTCGATTTCTGCCTTGGCTACGCAAACGAGCGTACCCGCACTGGGGGGAGGCAACCAAACCCAGGTGCTGACCTATTCCATCTCGCCCTATATCAAAGGCAAGCTGCGAGGCAATACCAACTACGAGTTTCGTTTGCGTGCGGGTGAAAGTCGAACCGAATCGTCAACGGTGTCTGACTCCAGGTCAGAACTGGCGCTATTGAATTTGAGTGGGTTGACAGGCGTGTCGTCACTGGGGTGGGCCGGCAGCTTGCAGCATCAAGTGGACGATTTTTCCGCTGGCAGGCGAACCACAGCCGATCGGTTCAGAGGCACGCTGTCCTATGCGCTCACGCCTCAATTGAGTTTGTCGGCGTTTGCTGGGTATGAATCCAGCGACCAGGTGGGCACCTCGCGTCTTGAAGGCGAGACCCATGGTTTTGGATTCAATTGGCAGCCCACCGACCGAACCAAGTTCAAGGGCGAACGCGAGCAACGTTTGTTCGGAAATGCCTACTCGCTTTCTTTTGAGCACCGCATGCCGCGTTCGGTGATCCGATATAGCGCTGGCCGAGACTTGACCTCAGGGCTGAACAATTCAACTGGAACCGTGGTCAGCGCCTATGACCTGTACTTCGCACAGTTTGCCTCGATCGAACCCGATCCAGTTCGCCGTCAGGCATTGGTGAACAGTTTTTTGTTGGCTAATGGCATCAGCCCGAGCACTACCGTGGGCGGTGGCTTTTTGACTTCGGCGCTGACTTTACAGCGCCGACAAGATCTCTCTTTGGGCCTGCTGGGCGTGCGCAGCACCGTTACTTTCCTGGTCACGCGCACCGATTCTCGCCGCTTGGATGCTGCCAATCCCGCCTCGGGTGACCTGGGCGCATTCGGGGGTGTGGATCAAAAGGCATTTAGCGTCAACTGGTCCCACCGGTTGACGCCCATTTCGACCTTGAGTTTGCTGCTCTCGGATCAAAGAAACGCCGGCAACAACGCTGCGGCATCCAACAAACTGCGCTTGGTGTCGTTGAATTGGTCCAGCAGGTTGGGGCCGCAATCGACTGTGTCTTTGGGGGCGCGCCATGCGGTGTTTGACAGCCCCACGGGCCCTTATGACGAGTCGGCGATCACTGGCCTGTTCAGTTTCCAATTCTGACGCCATCACCTTCACCAGTCAGCCAACCACACCCCATGTACGAAGCCTTTTATGGGTTGAGCAGCAAGCCCTTTCAGCTCAATCCTGACCCCAGCTTTTATTTCAGCAGCAAACAGCATCGCCGCGCCAAGGCCTATTTGGACTATGGGGTGATGCGCAACGAGGGCTTCATCGTCATCACCGGTGAAATCGGCGCGGGCAAAACCACCGTGGTACGTGGATTGCTCGACAGCTTGAACCGCAGCAATGTGGTGGCCGGGCATTTGGTTTCCACCCAACTTGATGCCGAAGATACCCTGCGCATGGTGGCCGCAGCGTTTGGCGTACGCGCCAAAGACATTCCCAAGTCTGAGTTGCTCATGACGCTGGAAGCATTTTTTATTGGCCAAGTGAGCCAAGGAAAACGTTGTTTGCTGGTGGTGGACGAAGCACAAAACCTCACGCCGCGTGCGGTAGAGGAGTTGCGCATGCTCTCCAACTTTCAGTTCGGCAAGCAATCGCTGTTGCAGAGCTTTTTGGTAGGCCAGCCTGAGTTCCGCGACATCTTGCAGCGGCCTGAGATGGAGCAGTTTCGTCAGCGTGTGACCGCCACCTGCCACATTGGCCCCCTGGATGCTGAGGAAACCCGCCAGTACATTGAGCACCGCTTGAAGTGTGCCGGAGCGACCGACAAGCCCACCTTCGATGACGCGGTTTTTGAACAAATTCACCAAGCGGGTCGAGGCATTCCTCGGCGCATCAACGCCATTTGCGATCGCCTGTTGTTGTTGGGTTTCATGGCTGGCAAAACCCACCTGTCGCTGGACGATGTGAACGAGGTGGTCAAAGAGTTTGCCGAAGAGTCCAAACCCAGCAAGAAAAAGCGCAAGGGTTCAGGGGCCAGTGTGGCCTATCAAGCGTTTGCAGATCCGCAGGCCGGTATTGAGGACGTGGACATTGATATTTCCGGCAGCCCCTCTTTGAGTGCCACTTTGGATGACGCCACGGCAGAGGATTTGCAGTTGGATGTGTCCGCCATTGGCGTGGCATTGAACGCGGGGCGCATTGAACGCATTGAACAAAGTCTGTTGCGCCTGGAGCAAACCAATCTTCAGACACTGGGTTTGATTCAAAAACTGGTGCAAGCGATGAAACAGTCTTCTGGAGGCGCGCCGTGATGGGCCCAGTCATGTGCGTGGTGGGCGCGCGGCCCAATTTCATGAAGATGGCACCTATCCTGCAAGCCTTGGCCTCGCACACGCCTGCCATCCCCAGCCTCTTGGTGCACACCGGTCAGCACTATGACCAAGACATGAGCGACCGCTTGTTCGAGGCCCTGGGTTTGCCGCGCCCCGATGTGAATTTGGAAGTGGGTTCGGCCAGCCATGCAGTTCAAACCGCTGAAGTCATGAAGCGGTTTGAGCCCCTGGTGGATCAATACAAACCGTCTTGTGTGTTGGTGGTGGGCGATGTGAACTCCACCTTGGCCTGCACCTTGGTTGCGGTCAAGAAAAACGTGCCGGTGGCCCATGTCGAAGCGGGCTTGCGTAGCGGGGATCGCAAGATGCCTGAAGAGATCAACCGCGTCTTGACTGACCAAGTGGCTGACCGCCTCTACACCACCGAACGCAGCGCCGAAACCAACTTGTTGGCTGAGGGCATTGCTGCAGAGCGTGTTTGTTTTGCGGGCAATGTGATGATCGACTCCCTGGTCAGCCACCGCCCTCATGCGCCGATGCCCGCGCAGACCTTGCAGGCCCATGGTGTTGACGCTTCGGTATTGAACCATCCCAAGGGCTATGGCGTGGTCACTTTGCACCGCCCCTCCAATGTGGACGACGCGGCTTCGCTGACCCATCTGCTGAACGTGCTCTTGGAAGTGGCGCAGCAGTTGCCCCTGGTGTTCGCCATGCACCCACGCACCCGGGCGAACTTGGAGCGTTTTGACTTGATGCGGCGCATCAATGCCCAGCAAATGGTGTGTTTGCCGCCCCAAGGGTATTTGGAAATGCTGGGTTTGATGGCTGGTGCCACACTCGTATTGACCGACTCCGGTGGCCTGCAAGAAGAAACCACCGCCTTGGGTGTACCGTGTCTCACGCTGCGCGAAAACACAGAACGCCCCATCACCATTGACCAAGGTAGCAATACCTTGGTGGGCAGCAGCCGTGACTTAATTTTGCAAAACCTCGCTGACATACTGGGCGGTCGCGGAAAGCGTGGCCGCATTCCGGAATACTGGGATGGTCAAGCGGCGCGGCGAATCGCGGCAGATTTGTGGCGGTGGCTTCAATCTGAATCACCAACCGCCTGAGCCCCTGGATCCGCAGACATCTATATCGGATTTCGATTGCAAGTATCACCATGCTGGCACTCCGAATTACCAATGCGCTGACCATCGACGTGGAAGACTATTTCCAAGTCTCCGCATTCGCGCCCTACATTCAGCGCAGCCAATGGGAAACCCAAGAATGTCGCGTGGAACGTAATGTGCAGCGCATCCTGGAACTGCTGGCCCAAAGGCAAACCCAGGCCACGTTTTTCACCTTGGGATGGGTCGCGCAGCGTTATCCACAACTGGTGCGCGACATCGTGGCGCAAGGCCACGAGCTGGCCAGCCACGGTTATGGGCATGAACGCGCCAGCGATTTGGATCGCGCGGCGTTCAAACACGATGTTGTGTCGGCCAAAAAAATCCTGGAAGACCTTGGCGGCGTGGCCGTGCAAGGCTACCGTGCCCCGAGTTTTTCCATAGGCAAGGGCAATTTATGGGCGTTTGATGAGCTGCTGGCCGCAGGCTATCGCTACACCTCCAGCGTCTACCCCATTGCCCACGACCACTATGGCATGCCCGACTGGCCGCGTTTTGCCCAGCCTGTGCGTGAAGGCTTGCTTGAGGTGCCAGTGACCACCTTGCGTAAATTCAACCGCAACTTTCCTTCCAGCGGGGGCGGTTATTTCCGCTTGCTGCCCTATGCCTTGTCGCGTTGGATGATTCAGCAGGTCAATGCGCAAGACCGTCAACCCGCGATCTTTTACTTCCACCCTTGGGAGATTGACGCCGGTCAGCCCCGTGTCCCTGGCATCGACGCCAAAACGCGCTTTCGCCACTATGTGAACATCAGCCGGATGGACGATAAGTTGCAGCAGTTGTTGGCGGATTTCCGCTGGGGCCGCATGGATCATATTTTTCTCGGCCAAGCCGCCTGATTTCCGTGCTCACTGTTCAACAACTCGCCCTTGGCGACACCGCCAATCACCAGCGCTGGGACGAATTTGTCTTTGCCTGCCCTGCTGCCACGGTTTTCCACCGCGCCGCCTGGCAAGGCCTGATGCATCGGGTGTTCAAACACCGCACTTTTTTTCTTTATGCCGAAGAGAACGGCGCGATTCAAGGCGTGTTGCCCCTGGCCCAAGTGAAAAGCAAACTCTTTGGCCATGCCCTGGTGAGTTTGCCGTTTGCGGTTTATGGCGGCGTGGCCGCTTCTACACCCGAGGCGGCTGATGCCTTGGAGCGTGAAGCCCAGCGTCTGGCACAAGAGATGGGTGCTGAACATTTGGAGCTGCGCAATGTGCAGCCGCGCCACCTTGATTGGCCCAAACAAGACCTCTACGTGACCTTTCGCAAAGAAATCTTGCCCGAGGAAGAGGCCAATATGCTGGCCATTCCGCGCAAGCAGCGGGCCATGGTGCGCAAAGGCATCAAGAATGAATTGAAGAGCGAAATCGATGCCAACGTGGATCGGTTTTTTGCGCTCTATGCCGACAACGTACACCGCCACGGCACACCCGCTTTGCCCAAACGTTATTTCCAAGCCTTGCTGGACACCTTTGGCAAAGACTGTGAAGTGCTCACCGTGGTCGGCCCGCAGAATCAGTTGCTCAGCAGCGTCCTGACTTTCTACTTCCGCAACGAGTGCATGCCCTATTACGCCGGCGACGACGAAGCCGCCCGCGACCTGGCCGCCAACGATTTCAAATACTGGGAGCTGATGCGCCGTGCTTGCGCACGCGGCTATACCTTGTTCGACTATGGCCGCAGCAAGGTCGGCACCGGCCCCTATTCGTTTAAGAAGAACTGGGGCTTTGAGCCGCAGCCCCTGCACTACGAATACTGCCTTTACAAACGCGACGCCATTCCGCAAAACAACCCCAACAACGCCAAGTACCAATTGCTCATCAAAACTTGGCGTCGCATGCCGCTTTCCTGGGCCAACGCGCTCGGGCCCCACATTGTTCGCAACCTGGGTTGAGCAGCGGCATGGGCAATTTGCTTTATCTGGTGCACCGCATGCCTTACCCGCCCAACAAGGGCGACAAGGTGCGTTCCTACCATTTGCTCAAACACCTGGCAGCGCGGCACCGGGTTTTTCTGGGTACCTTCATGGACGACCCCGAAGACCAAGCCCACATTGCCACGTTGCGCAGCCTGTGTGCCGATGTGCACGTGGAACCGCTGCATCCCAAACGCGCGCGTGTGAACAGCCTTTTGGGTTTGTTCGGTCGCCGTGCGCTGACCTTGCGTTACTACCGCAATCAAGGCCTGCATGATTGGGTGGCGCGCGTGACAGAGCAACATCAAATTCAAGCTGCGGTCGTGTTTTCGTCTTCCATGGCGCAGTATGTGGAAGGTGGCTTGAATCTGGGCGGTGCCCCGGTGTTGGTGGATTTTGTCGATGTCGATTCCGCCAAGTGGAGCCAATACGCCAAGGAGCGCCCCTGGCCTCTGTCATGGCTCTACCGCCGCGAAGGGCGGACCTTGCTCAACTACGAGCGCGAGGTCGCGCTGTGGGCACGGCGCTCGTTCTTTGTGACCGAAAGCGAAACTGCATTGTTTAAACAGCTCGCGCCCACTGCCGCCGACAAAGTGGAGGCGGTGAGCAACGGTGTGGACGCTCAATACTTCACCCCGGAACCAACGCGACGCAGTCCTTATTCACCCGGGGAACAAACGGTGGTGTTTACCGGAGCCATGGACTATTGGCCCAATGTGGATGCCGTGACTTGGTTTGCCCGCGACATCCTGCCCGATTTGCGCAAGCAGTGGCCACAACTGCGGTTCTATATCGTGGGCCGCAGCCCGGATGCTGCTGTGCAAGCATTGACCAGCGAGGCCGTGGTGGTCACGGGGACTGTGCCCGATGTGCGACCCTACTTGCAGCATGCCGATGTGGTGGTGGCCCCGTTGCGCCTGGCGCGTGGCATTCAAAACAAAATCTTGGAAGCCATGGCGATGGGGCGGCCTGTGGTTGCGTCAAGCGCTTGTGCATCGGCCTTGAACGCCCAAGTAGGCCAGGACGAGGGCAGCGAGCTGGTGGCTGCCAAACAAGCGGCGGATTACGTTCAAGCCATTGGCGATTTGCTAACAAACCGAGAGCAAGCTGCCCGCATCGGTGCGGCGGGTCGAAGCTGCGTCTTGCAGCGTTATAGCTGGTCAGCGCATTTGGCGGGCGTGGACAAGTACTTGAACGCCACCAACCCGAGAGTCGGGGTTGAACCGAAGGAGACCGTGCTGTGAACTCAGCCCCCCCCTCAGTGTCAGTGCCTATCCCAAACCAGGAGGCGCGCTGGCGGCGTGTCTTGCCGCCACTGGTATTGGTGTTGGTGGGCGTGCTGCTGCTTTATGGCGACACTTTCTGGGGCATGGCGCAAATCTGGTTGCGTTCAGAAACCTTCACCCACGGGCTTTTTGTCTTGCCCATTAGCTTGTGGCTGATTTGGCGTGCCCGCGCAAATTTGCTGCCCCTGCAACCAGCTACGGCGCCGGTGGTCTTGCTCGGCTTGCTGGCAGTAGCGGCCGTTTGGTTATTAGGTGAGTTGGTGTCGGTGAATGCTGTCACGCAATTGAGCGCGGTGGCATTGTTGGTACTGACGGTGTTTTTGCTTCTTGGTTGGCGCGTCAGCCTGGCCATGTTGTTCCCCCTGGGTTTTTTGTTTTTCGCCGTGCCGCTGGGTGAATTTTTAATGCCCCAGTTCATGGAATGGACGGCGGACTTCACCGTGCTGGCGCTGCGCCTCACAGGTATTCCGGTTTACCGTGAAGGCTTGCAGTTTGTGATCCCATCGGGCCATTGGTCGGTGGTAGAGGCGTGCAGTGGCATTCGGTATTTGATTGCTTCGCTGGTGGTGGGTACCTTGTTTGCTTACCTCAACTACCAAAGCGCCTGGCGGCGTTGGGTGTTCGTGGGCGTTTCCATCTTGGTGCCTGTGGTGGCCAATTGGTTACGTGCTTATTTGATCGTGTTGCTCGGTCATGTGTCGGGTAACAAGCTCGCTGCGGGTGCCGACCATCTGGTCTATGGCTGGGCGTTCTTCGGCGTGGTGATGTTGCTGATGTTCATGATAGGCGCACGCTGGCGTGAAGACGATCCACCCGCAACTGTTACCCCACCTCTAACGGTGGGTGAAAAGACAACGACTTCTGGAGGCACCGCATTTTGGGGCGTGGCCGTCGCTGCCCTGTTGGTGATGGCGCTGCCTCATCTGTGGCTGCATCAACTGAACCAGGCTCAAAACAAAGCGTTGGTGGCGTTGAATCTTCCGACATCTTTTGCCAGTGGCTGGACTCGCAGCGCCGCAAGCCCTGTGACGTTTGCGCCCGCGTTCAAAAATCCATCGGCCCAGGTCAGTGCGGCCTTTGCCGGTGGCGGTGACGCTGTGGGAGTTCATGTCAGTTACTACCGCGCCCAAGGCGCTGAGCGCAAACTCGTGAGTTCGCAAAACATGGTGGTCACCAGCGAGGACAAATACTGGGCGCGGGTGGACAGTGGCAGCGAAACGGTGACCTTGGCAGATGGCACGACCCTGCCGATAAAAAGAACGGAACTCAGGCGTTTGGAGAATTTGGGCGTGTCCGCAGAGCAGAATTTGCTGGTTTGGCAAATGTATTGGGTGGACGGTGTGTTGACGGCCAGCGATCTCAAAGCCAAGTGGTATGGCGCGCGACAACGCCTCTTGGGGCGTGGTGACGACGGCGCCATCATTTTGCTCTACACCCCACGTGGTACCCAAGGGCAGGGCAGGGCGGTTTTAGAGCGGTTTGTGCGGCAAGAAGGACAGGCTTTGATTCAAACGTTGAGTCGGGTGCAGGCGGGTCAAGTTGCAGCGAAGCCGTGAGCATTTTTTGGTGATTTGTTTTTTGGCGAGAGGAATACAACATGAGCACAGTAGCAGTCATTGGTCTGGGTTACGTGGGTTTGCCCTTGGTAGTGGCTTTTGGTAAAAAAGTGCGCACCATAGGGTTTGATATTTCTGTTCCCAAAGTGGAGTCTTGCAAAAGGGGGGTTGATCCGTCCCGCGAGTTGCCCGACGAAGAGTTGGCTGCCGCCACCCATGCGGTCTACACCGCTGATCCCGCCATGCTGGCCGAGGCCGACATGATCATCGTCGCTGTTCCCACGCCGGTGGACGAAGCCCACATTCCCGACTTCAAACCCTTGATCGGTTCCAGCACCAGCGTCGGTCGCCACATGAAAAAAGGCGTCACCGTGGTGTATGAGTCCACCGTCTACCCTGGCGCCACGGAAGAGGTGTGTATCCCCGTGCTGGAAAAAGAGTCGGGTCTCAAATGGAAGAAGGACTTCTTTGTGGGTTATTCGCCCGAGCGCATCAACCCGGGCGACAAAGAACACACCCTCACCAAAATTTTGAAAATCGTGTCGGGCGACACCCCCGAAACGCTCGACAAAGTCGCCAAGCTGTACGAGCAAATCATCATCCCTGGTGTGCACCGCGCTTCCAGTATCAAAGCAGCAGAAGCCGCCAAGGTGATTGAAAACACCCAGCGTGACTTGAACATTGCGCTGATGAACGAGTTGGCCATCATCTTCGACAAACTCGGCATTGACACGAGTGAGGTGCTGGAGGCCGCAGGAACCAAGTGGAACTTCCTGAAGTTCAAGCCGGGCCTGGTGGGTGGCCACTGCATAGGCGTGGATCCCTACTACCTCACCCACAAAGCCGAAATGTTGGGCTACCACCCGCAGGTGATTTTGGCGGGCCGCCGCATCAACGACAGCATGGGCAAATTCATTGCTGAACAAACCATCAAACACATGATCGCCTCGGGCAGCACCATCAAAGGTGCCAAGGTGAATGTGCTGGGCCTGACCTTTAAAGAAAATTGTGGCGACCTGCGGAATTCCAAAGTCATCGACATCATCAATGAGCTCAAGTCCTATGGTGTGGAAGTGTGCGTGACCGACCCCCAAGCCGAAGCCCCCGAGGCCATGCATGAGTACGGCGTGAAGCTGCTCTCTTGGGACGAGTTGCCCCAGGCCGATGCCATCGTCGCTGCCGTGGCGCACAAGGAATATGCCGCACTCAAAGTGGCGGACTTCGGCAAGAAGCTGGTGGCCGGTGGAGCCTTCATCGACGTAAAAGCGGCGTTCGATGAAAGCAGCTTGGCCAACGCGGGCTACAAGGTTTGGCGTTTGTGATGCTGTGCTGCGTTTGAGCCCGTCCAATGCCTGTTGACAGCCGCCCCCTCGTCGCCCACGTCGTCTACCGCTTCGACACCGGTGGCCTGGAGAACGGCATCGTCAACCTCATCAACCACATGCCGGCCTCCAGCTACCGGCATGCGGTGGTGGCGCTCACTGAGGTGACGGACTTCTCCAAGCGCATCACGCGCTCTGACGTCGAGTTCATCTCCCTGCATAAGCAACCCGGTCACGGCGTTTGGCTTTATCCCAAGCTCTACCGTTTGTTCAAACAAATGCGCCCTGCCATTGTTCACACCCGTAACCTGGCTGCGCTGGAGGCGCAGGTGCCGGCTTGGGCGGCTGGAGTTCCAGTGCGGCTGCATGGCGAACATGGGCGCGACGTGAGTGACTTGCACGGCGAGAACCGGACGCTACAGCGAGTGCGGCGTTTTTATCGACCCTTTGTGCACCACTACTTTGCGCTGTCGCGTGACTTGGCGGGGTATTTGAAAGACAAGGTGCGTGTGTCGTCGGATCGCATCACCCAGGTCTACAACGGCGTGGATGTGGAACGGTTCTCGCCGCCACCTGGTGGTGTTCGGTCTGCGATTGCGGGTTGCCCCTTCAATGCACCCGAGCACTGGTTGATAGGCACCGTCGGGCGCATGCAGGCAGTCAAAGACCAAACCAATTTGGCACGTGCGTTTGTCCTGGCCTTGCAGCAACAGCCTGCGCTGCGCGAACGTTTGCGTTTGGTGCTGGTGGGCGAGGGCGCTTTGCGTGAGCCATGTGCAGCCATCTTGAAAGAAGCGGGCATGTTGGAGCTGGCGTGGTTGCCCGGCGAACGCAGCGACGTGCCTGAGATCATGCGAGGTCTGGATTGTTTTGTGCTGCCCTCGTTGGCCGAAGGCATTTCCAACACCATTTTGGAAGCCATGGCGACAAGTCTGCCCGTGATTGCCACCGACGTAGGTGGCAACGCCGACCTGGTGGTGCATGGCCAAACCGGTGAAATTGTTCCCAGTGGGCAGCCGCAAGCCTTGGCGCAAAGTTTGTTGAACTTGGCCATGCACCCTGAAGCAACACGCGCTTTAGGCCTGGCCGGTCGACAGCGCGTGCAAGCGAGGTTCAGTTTGCCCGCCATGGTGGCGACCTATCAACTGGTCTACAACCAGCAGCTTCGTTCGCCCGGCCACAATAGCGGTTTGGCCTCCAGGGGCCATGCCGATACCCCATAAATCAGAAGACCACCCCCTATGTGCGGAATCACCGGCATTTTTGACACCCGCAGCAACCGCGAGATTTCGCAGGCGGTGTTGCACCGCATGAACGAGTCGCAGTTTCACCGTGGCCCAGATGAAGGCAGTTTGCATTTGGAGCCCGGCGTGGGGCTGGGGCACCGACGCTTGTCCATCATCGACGTGGCCACGGGCCAGCAGCCGCTGTTCAATGAAGACGGCTCGGTGGTGGTGGTGTTTAACGGCGAGATCTACAACTACCAAAACCTGATCCCCGAGTTGCAAGCCCTGGGCCACGTGTTTCATACCAAGAGTGACACCGAGTGCATCGTGCACGCTTGGGAGGCTTGGGGCGAGGCTTGTGTGAAACGCTTTCGCGGCATGTTCGCCTTTGCGCTGTGGGACAGAAACAAACAAACCTTCTTCATGGCGCGCGACCGTATGGCGGTCAAGCCCATGTACTACGCGATCTTGGACGATGGGCACTTGCTCTTTGGTTCAGAGCTGAAGTCTTTGCTCGCCCACGGCGGGCTCAAGCGCGAGATGGATCCGCTGGCCGTTGAGGAGTATTTCGCACTCGGCTATGTGGCCGAGCCACGCACCATCTTCAAACAGGCGCTCAAGTTACCGCCTGCCCACACCCTGACCATACGCCGCGGCCAACCCATCCCACAGCCCAAACCGTACTGGGATGTGCGATTCACCTTGGGCAACCCGGTGGGCTTGACTGAAGCTTGCGAGCAGCTTAACGCCAAGCTCAAAGAGTCGGTGCGATTGCGCATGATTGCTGAGGTGCCGCTGGGTGCTTTCCTGTCAGGCGGCGTGGATTCCAGCGCCGTCGTGGCCACCATGGCTGGCTTGTCCAATGCGCCCGTGAATACCTGCTCGATGGGCTTTGACGACCCGGCTTTTAATGAAGTCGAGTTCGCCCAAATGGTGGCCGACCAGTACAAAACGAATCATTACGTCGAAACCGTCGGCAGCGACGATTTCGATTTGATCGACACCCTGGCCCGCCTCTACGACGAGCCCTATGCCGACAGCTCGGCCATTCCCACCTACCGCGTGTGCCAACTGGCGCGTCGTAAGGTCACGGTGGCCTTGTCGGGCGATGGTGGCGACGAAGTGTTTGGTGGCTATCGCCGCTACCGCTTGCATTTGATGGAAGAGCGCATGCGCTCTGCCTTGCCGCATGGCCTGCGCAGGCCGCTGTTCGGGATGCTCGGCAAGCTGTATCCCAAAGCCGATTGGGCACCCCGCGTGTTCCGGGCTAAAACCACGTTTGAAGGCATGGCACGTTCCTCGGTGGAGGCGTATTTCCACTCGGTGTCCATCCTGCGCGATCCGATGCGGGCACAGTTGTTTAGCAGCCGATTCAAGCACGAATTGGCCGGTTATTCCGCCGAAGAAGTGTTCAAGCGCCATGCGGCCAACGCAGCCACGGACGATGCGTTGGCCTTGATCCAATATCTGGACATGAAGACCTATTTGGTGGGCGACATCAACACCAAGGTCGACCGCGCCAGCATGGCCCATTCACTCGAAGTGCGCGAGCCACTGATGGACCATGAACTCATCGAGTGGATGGCGACCATTCCTTCCAGCCTCAAAGTACACGGGCAAGAAGGCAAGTTTTTGTTCAAAAAGGCGATGGAGCCGAAGTTGCCTGCGGACGTGCTCTACCGCCCCAAGATGGGTTTTGCTGTGCCGTTAGCGCGCTGGTTCCGAGGCCCGCTCAAACAACGTGTGCAGGAAGCGGTGCTGGGTTCCAGGTTAGCCGACACCGGTTGGTTTGAGCGCAGCTACCTAGAGCACTTGGTGCAAGCCCACCAAAGTGGCGCACGTGATTACAGCGCGCCGCTGTGGACGCTGCTGATGTTTGAAGCCTTCTTGCGCCGGGTGATGGATGACAGCAGCGCGGGCCAGCAAAACCCATCTTGGGGCGGTAGAGCACGTCCGCAGGCAACTTCGGCTCCATCGCCTTTTTGAACAAAAACTTGCCTTCTTGCCCGTGTACTTTGA
>JBJTHI010000042.1:0-6976 GCA_046094425.1 Burkholderiales bacterium
GCCATCGAAAGCCCAGCTTGGAATTGCACTCGGTTCATCGTCATGGCTCACCTCCTGTTGCGATGGGCCTATCTTGCACGGCCACAAGCTCACCAGGTGAGCCTGTCACTCGTGTGGCTGAAATTTGTCACTAATCAGGTCAACTCAAAAGCCGCTTGCCCCAGGTGGGAACCACCATTTTCAGCGTGATGTCGGCCCTGGCCCAAGAACATGGTGCGGTGAATTTGGGGCAAGGCTTCCCCGACTTTGATTGCGACCCCTCCTTGCTCGCCGCCGTGAACTCGGCCATGCGGCAAGGCCACAACCAATACCCGCCCATGCCGGGGGTGCCCGCATTGCGCGAAGCCATCGCGCAAAAAATAGAGCGGCTCTATGGGCATCGCTACGACGTGGCCAGCGAGATCACAGTCACCGCCGGTGCCACACAAGCCATCCTCAGCAGCATCTTGGCCTTGGTGCATCCGGGTGACGAGGTCATTGTGCTCACCCCCAGCTACGACAGCTACGAGCCCAATATCGCTTTGGCCGGTGGAACCACCGTGCATGTGCCTTTGACTCCCGGCACCTTCCGGCCTGACTTTGCACGCATCCGCGCCGCCCTCTCGCCACGCACCCGTGCCCTATTGATCAACACACCGCACAACCCCAGTGCCACCGTATGGACTGCTGCCGAGATGCAGCAGTTGCAAGACCTGCTGGCACCCACGAATGTGATCGTGATTGCGGACGAGGTGTATGAACACATGGTGTTCGATGGCGTGCAGCACCAAAGTGTTTGTCGTTTCCCTGAGTTGGCACAGCGCAGCGTGGTGGTGTCGAGCTTTGGCAAAACCTACCATGTCACCGGCTGGAAGGTGGGCTATGTGGCGGCACCGGCAGCCTTGATGATGGAATTTCGCAAGGTGCACCAGTTCAATGTATTCACCGTGAACACACCCATGCAGTGGGCTTTGGCCCACTACATGCAAGACCCACGCCCCTACGAGCAATTGCCGGCGTTTTACCAAGCCAAACGCGATCTGTTTCGCTCGGGTTTGGCGTCAACCCGCTTCAAACTCCTGCCCAGCGAAGGGAGTTATTTTCAGTGCGTGGACTACAGCAGCATCAGCGATCAAAACGAGGAAGCCTTCTGCCGCTGGTTGACCACTGAGGTGGGTGTGGCCGCCATTCCGCTCTGCGCTTTTTACCCCGACCGCTTTGAACAACAGGTGGTGCGGTTTTGTTTTGCCAAAAAGGAAGCAACGTTGAAGCAAGCACTGGAGCGCTTGGGGGCTCTGTGATCAGCGCGGTTGATGCGGCGGACTCGCCTGGGTCTGCTCGGCTTGCGCCGCATCAAGCTGGGCTTGCCAGGCGCTGATGGCGGTCGACGGCCACTCGGTGGTTGACACCATGCCGATCGACTGCCCCACCCGGTGCGCTTGCTGTGCTGCTTTGCAAAACAGCGCAACCACAGCTTGCACCAATCCAGGGTCGGGTTGCTCACAGCCCAAGCGCAAATACAAACGGCCTCGCAAAGTCATCAAGACAAACGGTGGCTCGCTGGCCATCCATGCTTGCACCGCCTGATTGAATTGCTCAGTCAACGGCCCATCCAGCCACGCAGCGCCCCAACTCGGTTCGCTGGCCACCACACCAAAGCGACTGCGCAAGTCCCGGTCGGCAGCAGCCACTTTGGTGAACATGGACAACCAGCGCATTTCTTCGGGAGCTGAACCGTCAACGAACGTTTGCGAGGTTTGCGTGAACTGCTCGTAAGCCGCCCTCTCCAGGGTCTCCATCAAGGGGCGGCTCAAAAGCAACATTTGCAGGTCAGCGGGCAAGTGCAACTCCATGCGCATGCGCAACTCGCGGCCCGTGATGTAGTCACGCTGCGACGGCCCCCACTCCAAACGCCAAGGCAATTTGCCTGCTGCGCCGTCCATCGCACCGTCGATCACGAAACCACCGACTTCTCGCACCCGTTTGAGATCCCAGCCTTGCTGTTTGCACCACTCTGGCAAACCGCCACACTCGGCATCAGCGGAAGCCCCGGATATCCAGCGTTTCAGTGTGTACAGCATGTTTGACTAGGATGCACTAGAGTCGGTTTGATCTGATCCCTCAGCAACCCCATTGTCACAGGAGCTACCTACCATGATCGAAGTGTATTCGTGGGCCACACCGAATGGACACAAAGTCCACATCATGCTGGAAGAGTGCGGGTTGCCGTACCGGATCCATCCCATAGACATTGGCAAAGGAGCGCAGTTCGAACCCGATTTTCTCGCCATCAGCCCGAACAACAAAATCCCCGCCATCGTCGACAGCCACGGCCCCGATGGCCTGCCGATCTCATTGTTTGAGTCAGGGGCTATTTTGTTGTATCTGGCCAGCAAAGCCGGTCGTTTCTTGCCATCCGACACACGCGGGCGTTATGAGGTACTGCAGTGGCTGATGTTTCAAATGGGTGGCGTGGGGCCCATGCTGGGCCAAGCCCACCACTTCAGAATTTACGCGCCCGAAAAAATCGAGTATGCGGTCAACCGCTACACCAATGAAGCCAAGCGGCTTTACGGGGTGATGAACAAGCAGTTGTCCAAACAAAAATACATGGCAGGCAGCGAATACAGCATTGCAGACATCGCCGTCTTCCCGTGGTTGCGTTCATGGAAAAACCAAGGCATAGCCTGGAACGACTACCCGCACCTCAAAGGCTGGTTTGATGAAATCGCCGCGCGGCCTGCCGTGCAGCGCGGCGTTCAGGTGCTGGCCGATTTGCGCAAACCCCTCACCGGGGACAAGGAACGTGACATTTTATTTGGCCGCCAGCAGTATCAGCCCCGCTGAAAACAACTCAAGCCGCAGGAATACGCAGCAACTGCCCGGGGTAAATTTTGTCCGGGTGCGACAACATCGGCTTGTTGGCTTCAAAAATCTTCATATAGGCATTGGCGTTGCCATACTGTGTTTTGGCAATGGCCGACAAAGTATCACCACGCACAACGGTGTAGTAGCGCGACTCATCGGCAGGCTGGCTCACGGTGAGCATGTCGTTCACTTTTTCAACACCATGCACATTGCCGCAGCAGAGCAAAATTTTCTCCTTGGTGGCTTGGTCTGCCGCCACACCGGCCACGGTGACGCTGCTGGACGCCCCGTCGAATTCCACATTCAGCCCCTCGGCGCTGAGGTTTTGCGTGGCAATGTAGGCAGAAATAGCCGCGCCTGCTTTTTGATTCGCCGCCGCCACATTGGCCTGCAACGTGGCGTCGTCCGGCGCTGCCTGCGCCTGCTTGGCAACGGCCTCTGTTTCTTTGCTGCCAAACAGCTTCTCGCCCGCTTCCTTGAAAAAACTCATGATGCCCATGGTGACTCCTTCTGGTTGGGGTGTGCGTCTCAGGCAACCCGGTGGTTGCCACGGTCGACCTGGTGCCGACCTGCCCGAATGTAACGCTTGGATGTGAAGGTTGATGCGAGACCACGCACAGCTGGCCAACCCTACTTCACCAGACGATTCAATCCTTGTGCGTCGAAGTTTTCGGTGGTTTGCGCGTCCGAAGGCACGCAGTCGTCACTCCCCGGAAGCTCACGTGAACGGCTGGCGAGTTTTTCAACCGCTTGCCAGAGCATGGCAATTTGGTGTTCGTGGCTAGACGCGTTGTCAATCAACCCTTTCATGGCCAAGGCCACCGGATCGTCTCCCTGGGTCACACCATAGGCCGAGAAACCCATTTTGGCCGCTGCCGCTTCACGCTGGGCTTCTTGGCTGGCTTCAATGATGCGAGCCGGGTTGCCCACGGCAGTGGCCCCTGCGGGCACCGCCTTGGTGACGACGGCACCCGAGCCCACGCGAGCACCCGCCCCCACGGTGAAACCGCCGAGCACGCAGGCATTGGCACCCACGATGACGCCGCGCTCCAGCGTTGGGTGGCGTTTGGCACCTTTGACCAAGGCGGTGCCGCCCAGGGTCACGCCTTGGTAAATGGTGCATTCATCGTGAATTTCGGCCATCTCGCCGATTACCACACCCATGCCATGGTCGATGAACACGCGGCGACCGATGGTGGCACCGGGGTGAATCTCAATGCCGGTCAAAAATCGGGCGACATGAGAAATGAAACGCCCGAGCCACAGCCAACCACCACGCCAGCAGGCATGGGCCCAGCGGTGCATCACGAGCGCGTGCAGGCCGGGATAGCAGGTCAGCGCTTCCCAGCGCGAGCGTGCGGCGGGATCCCGTTCTAGGATGCAGGCGATGTCTTGTTGGAGGCGGTCAAACATGGTGAGTGTGTGAGAGGTGAACGGTCAGTGTAGCCAGAGCCCAATGTGCGCGCTTCAGAGCAGCGGTTTGACCACACGTTTCAATACCTCACGCGCCACCCCGTGCAAGATGTGCACTTCTTCGGTGGTAAGTTGCTGGCGATTGATCAGTTGGTTCAAGCGTGGCATGAGTTTGCGTGGGGTCACCGGGTCTAAAAACTCGATAGCCACCAGGGCTTGTTCCCAGTGGGCGAGTAAACGTTGCACAGCCGCCGCATCGGCAAACTCTGCGGCCTGTGTGCGGGGCGCAACGGCAAATCCGCCCAAAGCCTGCCGCCATTCATAGGCCACCAGTTGCACCGCTTGCGCCAAATTGAGCGAGCCATAGTCGGGGTGGGTGGGAATGCTGATGCAGGCGTGGCAGCGGTAAACATCCTGGTTACGCATGCCAAAGCGTTCCGAGCCAAAGACAAAACCCACGCTGCGGCCGCCGTGCGCCCATGCCGGCAACAGTTCGCGCGGGGCGTGGGTGGGCGGGCCAAAGTCACGCGGCGTCATGGCAGTAGCACAAAGCGTGTGAATGCCGTCCAGCGCGTCTTCAAAACGCGGCACCACACGCGCTTTGGCAAGCACATCGGTAGCGCCGCTGGCCAGGGAAACCGTCTCATCGTGCTGCAACACATCGGCATAACGCGGTGCCACCAGCACCAGGTCGTCAAAACCCATCACCTTCATGGCCCGTGCTACGGCGCCCACATTGCCGGGGTGGCTGGGTTCAACAAGAATGAAGCGGGTGATGGAGTTCACAGGAAGACAGTAGATCGAGCCGTTGGATTACGTCTGACTCGGGAGGGCCAGCTAAAATTGCGATTATCCGCAGACGCCCTCGTCGTCTGCCCCGCTCTTTTTAATCCGCCAGTCGTTCACACACCAAGGTTGCACCATGTCGCAAGCACTCCATCCTATGCTCAACGTGGCTATCAAAGCCGCCCGCGCTGCTGGGGCCATCATCAACCGGGCTTCGCTGGATCTGGATTTGATCAAGGTCAACACCAAATCGCCGAACGACTTCGTCACCGAGGTCGACCAAGCGGCCGAGCAAGCCATCATTGAAGTGCTGCTCACCGCCTACCCAGGCCATGGCATCTTGGCCGAAGAGTCGGGCCGCACCCACGGAGCCAAGGACAGCGACTATGTGTGGATCATCGACCCGCTGGACGGCACCACCAACTTCATCCACGGTTTTCCGGTTTATGCCGTCTCCATCGGCCTGTCCGTGAAAGGCCAAATTCAACAAGCAGTGGTCTATGACCCCTGCCGCAACGACCTCTTCTATGCCTCCAAAGGCCGAGGCGCATTTCTGAACGACAAACGCCTTCGCGTCTCCAAACGCAACCGCATGAACGACGCCTTGATCGGCACTGGCTTCCCTTTCCGCAAGGGCGACAACTTCAAGCGGTATGTGGCCATGTTTGAAACCATCATGACCCAATGCGCAGGCCTGCGCCGCCCTGGCGCTGCCGCGCTCGACCTTTGTTATGTGGCTGCTGGTTATTACGACGGATTTTTTGAGACGGGCCTCTCGCCCTGGGACATTGCCGCAGGTTCGCTCATGATCACCGAGGCGGGCGGATTGATCGGCAACTTCACCGGCGAGGCCGACTTCCTTTACCAACGCGAAGTGGTGGCTGGCAACCCGAAAATTTTTGCGCAACTGGTGCCACTGCTCGCACCCTACAGCAGAGCGATCTCTGAAGGCAGCGAAGGTGGCAAGAGCGATGCAACTGGCGCCGAGGAGATCACCCCCGAACAGGCGCTGGCAGCAACAGTGGGAATCCAAGCGCCTGCAAGCACGCCCAAAAAAGCCGCCGTGCGCATTCGCAAGGCGGATGCGGCGAAAGACAAAAGCGCGCCGTTTTAGTCGCTCACAGTTGGTTTTCTACTGCCCCAAAGTCTTTGAGACCATTAATGCTTAAGGCCTATTTTTCGCGGCGTCTCTACATTCAGCTATCGCCAGAGCGCCTCACGGTGAGAGATCCGAGCACCCAGGTCGTCGTGTCAGAAGTTCCTGAAGCTGCGATTGCGAGCCCACCCGGGGGAAGAGCGAAGATGTTGGCGGTAGGCACACAAGCTCGATTGCACTCTTCAACGCCGCATGTACTTCTAGGGCCTGTCATCATTTAAATCTCCCCTGCGTGAGCGGGCAAAACAGCCCCAATTTAGGCACAAAGCGCAGCCGGGTTGAACACCCGGCGAGCATTTGCAACGACAAGTGGGGCTGTTTTGCCCACTCACCCTTCGGGCCGGTGCGGCAAAAAACGCGGGGCGGCGTTGCAACCCTTGCCCGGGGGAAGAACCCCGGGCTGCGGGCTGCGCCTACCCCCGCGCTTTTTGACGCACCGGCGCAGGGGAGATTTAAATGATGACAGGCCCTAGTCAATCCATTTGCGCACCCTCGCTCGTTGCTTTCGGACTTCACCGTTGCCGAGTTGGTTCTGAAGGACTTCGTGCAACGCGTCTTCCGAAAATCTTTCTGGCAAGCATCCCCCGTGGTAGTCATGCATCCCGTCGTGAATTACGAGGGTGGACTCACCCAAGGAAACGCTGAACAAGTCCACGCATATTGAAGCAAAGGCGTTATAGAGCGATGAACACACAAAGCACCTTGGCGATGGCTGGATTCGACGCGCACAGCAAAGTCACCCGCAAAGCAGCCTTCCTTGCTCGCATGGATCAA
>JBJTHI010000043.1:0-3279 GCA_046094425.1 Burkholderiales bacterium
CTGGGTGAGCAGGCCCAGGGCTGCGCGCGCAGCGATTGACCATCGGCTTGCCCACAACTTCCGATAGATTTGCAATATCAGGGTGCAAACTCAACCTCATATTCGTCAGATGGCAACTTGGCTCACGGATTCAGGAAAGCGTCATTCGGGAAGGATCAAAAATGAGATCGAACACAAGTCAGACGATGTGCTTCGGCGAAGCCTCTATGGCTGTTTTGCTCATGGTCACCGGTTGTGGTGGCGGTGGTGGTGATGTCGCCGCTACACCAGTTGCTGCACCCGCCGACTCTGAAGCAGCACGGGTCTCCGCACCCACCCCAACGCCAGCCCCAACCCCATCACCCAACGAAGCTGCGCGTGCAAAGGCGGTTGCCGACACCGCGCAAAGCAGCAGCGGGCCTTGTGCGGCCATTC
Source organism: Burkholderiales bacterium (assembly GCA_046094425.1). Taxonomy (GTDB): domain Bacteria; phylum Pseudomonadota; class Gammaproteobacteria; order Burkholderiales; family Burkholderiaceae_C; genus JANPCX01. The sequence goes on from JBJTHI010000043.1 coordinate 415, forward strand.
AGCCGTTTTATTGGGAAATTGGCGACCAGAACGCCGCCAAGGCCAGCGGCTCGGTCAACAAGGCGGGTGATGCGACGACCTACAACGCCAACACCGTCATGGCCATCGCTTCTGCTTCGAAATGGATATACGGCGCCTATGTAGCAGAGAAACGTGGGGGTGCATTGACCGAGAGCGATATCAAGTTCCTTCACTTCAGGAGCGGCTATGTGAGCTTCGATGCGTTTGGCAGTTGCAGCTTTGGCGACACGGTGGATGGTTGCTTGAACAATGGCAGAAACGGTGCCTACACCGCCAGATCGGATGGCAAGTTCAACTACGACGGCGGTCACATGCAAAAGCACGGCAGCCTGGATGGCCTGGGTGCATTGGGCAGCGTGGCACTGGCCGCTGAAGTGCGCAGGGTGTTGGGCCAGGACATCAATTTGAGCTACAGCCAACCGCAGTTGGCAGGGGGCGTGGTGACAACCGCTGCCGACTACGCACGCTTGCTGCGCAAGTTTTTAGGCCGGCAACTGCGCATGGGCGAACTCTTGGGGGCTAGCGCCGTCTGTACCAACCCAACCAGTTGCACCGATGCGGTCTCAACACCAACGCCGTTGAGCGAAAACTGGCTGTATTCCCTGGGCCACTGGGTGGATGCCGACCCCGTGGTGGGTGACGGCTCCTTCAGCAGCACCGGTGCCTTTGGTTTCCATCCGTGGATCACTGCGGACAAAACACACTACGGCGTGATTGCCCGGCGCACGTCGATACCTGGAACAGGCTTCGACTCTGCCGTCTGCGGTCGTTTGTTGCGTAAGGCTTGGGAGACGGCCAAGGTTCAATAGCAGTGGTTTCTCACTGAAATATCAAACAAGGTGTGCCGTTGAATGACATTCAACAGCGCACCGATCTCTTGAATTGAGACGAGAAAGAACCGTGCCTTGGAGCGCGCATTGTCCAAGCCCACCTTGATCGTCAGCCACCCCGGCTCGTTGCGTTCAAACACCGGCTCGTCGTTGATGTCGTCGCCCACAAACACCACCACATCAGACCCTTGCCTTTGAGCCAAACGTGCGATGGCGTCGGCCTTGTTGGGTGCCAGGGCTGACATCACATTCACCACTTTTTTCCCGCCAAAAATGTGCAGGGCCTCTTGCAAAAGAGCGGGCTTTGTTTGGCTGTTGGCCAGAACACGTTGAATGGTGGCTTGGGCCAGTTCTTGATTTACCGCCAAACGGTAATGCAAGGCGATCGAATAGTGCTTGTCTTCGACCAGCACACCGGCTTGTTGTAAATCCAGCGTCGCTTGTTGCAGCCGCTCTCGCAGCGGGGTCAGTGCTGTTGCCAGATGCTCTTGTGGTGGCAGTGAGGGGTCTTCTGCCCCGTGGTTGCCTACCAGAAAGTGCGGCTCAAATCCCAAGCGATGCTGCATGTCGGCGATGCGCCGTCCTGAGACCACGGCGATAGGGAAGTGGCCGCGCAACTGCCGCAGTTGCAAGGCCACCGCCGCAGGCACCGCAGCGTCTTGTGGCCGCGCCACGATGGGGGCGAGGGTGCCATCAAAGTCAAATGCCAGCAGGGGCTGGCGCTGCAAGGTGTGTTGCAGCGCGGCCTGGCCTTCGTCGCTGAACAGCAGTTTCATGCCGACTTCTTGTGCAAGGTTTCCACGTTTTGATGGTGGCGCTCCACGCGGGCTTCTATGCGTTGGCGCAAGCGTGAGCGCCCGGCATCGGTCAAGATGTTGCCCGCCCAGCGGAATACATTGAATTCGCGCACTGTCATGCGCATGCTGTTCATGCGCTCGCGTTGTTCGGCCAGCGGCATGGTGGCGGCGCGGTGCAGGGCGTCTGCGGTTTCTTCCACGTGGTAGGGGTTGACGATCAAGGCCTCTTTCAACTCCATCGCAGCACCTGCAAAGCGGCTCAGGATGAGCACGCCGCGTTCATCGTCACGCGCGGTGACATACTCTTTGGACACGAGGTTCATGCCGTCGTGCAAACTCGTCACCACACACACATCAGCCGCCCGAAAGAGTTCGTTCACTTGTTCATGTTCATGGTGCTGGGCCAGCAAATGCACGGGCTGGTAACGCGGGTTGCCAAAACGTTCGTTGATGCGCTGGGTGACCCGTTCAATGCGCTCTTGGAAGGAACGGTACTCCTCCAGCGAACTGCGTGTGGGGGCAGCCACTTGCACGAAGACAAAACGGCCCACCCACTCGGGGCGTTTTTCTAGCAAACGTTCCACCGCGTGCAAGCGCTCCAATATGCCCTTGGTGTAGTCGAAACGATCCACCCCCAAAGCCATCACGCTGCCGGGGTTCAAACCTAAACGTGCAAACACCGCTTTTTTGCATTCGCTCACCGAGGGCCAGGTGGCTTGGGTCTCTTCCGTGGGCCATTCGATGGAAATGGGGTAGCTGGCCACCAGGGTTTCGTCGTCTTTGAATGAGATGGTGCTGTGCTCGTGTTCAATGCGTGCTTCCAAATAACGATCCACGGTTTCAATGAAGTTTTTGCAATGAAAACGGGTGTGAAAACCGAGGATGGTGCTGCCCAGCATGCCCTCCAAAATTTCTTTGCGCCAAGGGCATATGCCAAATGATTCTGGGTTGGGCCAAGGTATGTGCCAGAAGGTGAGGATGGTGGCCTTGGGCAATTGGGCGCGAATCATGGCGGGCAACAGTGCAAAGTGGTAGTCCTGCACCAGCACCACCGGGTCGTCGCTGCGTGCCTCGGCCACCACGGCGTCGGCAAAACGTTGGTTCACGGCGCGGTAGTGCTGCCAGTCTGACTCACGAAACACCGGACGCACATGGGCCACATGGCACAGTGGCCACATGCCTTCGTTGGCAAAACCAAAGGAAACGCTGAACAAGTC
>JBJTHI010000044.1:0-8038 GCA_046094425.1 Burkholderiales bacterium
GCGGGTTCACAGACCCGTTTAGCCGATGTTGAATAAATTCGTGGCACGGTTTGCTCCTGCACCCCCCTCACCCCAACCCTCTCCCCCGAGTACGGTGGAGAGGGGGGAAAGGCTCCCTCTCCCGCTTGCGGGAGAGGGTTGGGGTGAGGGGGGTGCAGGAGCAAACCGTGCCACGAATTTATTCAACATCGGCTAAACGGGTCTGTGAACCCGCTCTTCGAGCAGCGACCACACCGGCGTTAGTTGCGACGGTAAGGCAGGCAGGTGGCCCAGCTCCATATGGCTTTCCTCAGGGCTGTGGAAGTCGCTGCCGCGTGAAGCCGCCAGGCCGAATTCCAGCGCCATGTCGGCGTACTTCACGTACTCGGCCGGACTGTGGCTGCCCGTCACCACCTCTACACCACGTCCACCGTGGCCGATGAACTCGGTGAACAAGGCGTACTCCTCGGTGGGGGTGAAGGCGTAGCGTGCGGGGTGGGCAATCACGGCCTGACCACCGGCATCGGTGATCCACTTCACCGCATTTCCAAGGGACGCCCAGCGGTGCGGCACGAAACCCGGTTTGCCCTCGGTGAGAAAACGCCGGAACACCTCGTTCGTATCTTGACAAACCCCGCTTTCCACCAAGAAGCGCGCGAAGTGGGTGCGTGACATCAGCTCGGGGTTGCCCACAAATTTCAATGCGCCCTCAAACGCACCGTGGATGCCAACCCGGGCTAAACCGTCGGCCATTTCACGCGCTCTTTCTGTGCGGCCACCACGTGTGGCGCGCAAACCGGCTTGCAGCGCAGCGTCCTGCGCGTCAAACCCCAAACCCACGATGTGGACGGTGACGCCGACAAAAGTGACCGAGATTTCAACGCCGGTGAGGTAGGGCAGGCCCAAGGCCAGCGCCGCATCACGTGCGGCTTGCTGCCCGCCAATTTCGTCGTGATCGGTCAAGGCCCACAACTGCACGCCATTGGCTTGAGCACGCGCCGCCAAGACTTCAGGCGTCAAGGTTCCGTCGGAGACGACGGAGTGGCAGTGCAGGTCGGCGTTGAGCCAGGCGGTGGGTACTGTTGAGTTGCGCGGATCAAGTGTCGTGTTCACACCTGCATTCTAGAGAGTGCGCTCAAGGCGCGCTGCTTCGCCTCCGGTTGACGCGCCTCAGGGCGCACGCAAGGCAGGTTGCTCACGCAGCAGTCGTTTGGCGTCGGCATCCCCTTGCGCCGCTGCTTTTTGCAACCATTGCGCAGCAAGCGCCTCACTCTTGGGCACCATTTCTCCTCGAAGGTAGAGCGTTCCAAGATGCCGCTGTGCCCAGCTGTCGCCGAGTACGGCAGCGCGTTGGTAGCTTTCAAAGGCTCGGTGCTTGTTTTGGGTCCAGTCCAGCGCATAACCCAACATGCCGTGACTGCGTGCGTGTTCAGGATAGATTTTAAGCGCGCGCTCTAAGACTGCAATGGCTGGCTCATACTGTCCAAGTTTGTTCAATAGCCCTGCCTCATTCAGCAGCGCCATGTGCAAATCATCAACAAAGGGTTCGAGTTCGGTAGATTGCCGGAACAAGTTCAGCGCTTCGTCGAGTTTGCCTTCACGTTCAACAACCCAGGCTCTTTGCATCAGCATAATGGCGTCCAGCGTATTGAGTACATCGATCGACATACCTTTTCGGTGGCATTCATCAACAAAAGCCTGCATTTTTTCAAGGCTCCCACCGAACATGGGGCGTTGCATGACCAAAAATTTGCGAGCGAGCAAGAGGCTGTTCGGATCGGCCTCCAATCCTTTGTCCAGCCACATGCGCATTTGTTTTGGCTGTCGCCTGTGCATTGCAACATCCATGAGGTGCGCGTAAGAGAGCGTTGGTTTTCTGGTCAGCGTGGTAGATGCTTCCAGAACCTGCACTTGTTTGTCCAAATAGACCTCTACGTTGAAGTCGGGTGACACCCATTTCTCGAAACCCGCTGCGCCCAAGGTTTCCGCTTGGAGTTTCACGTAGACGCCACGCGCCAGCGTCGCCGCGTAGGAGTTTGGGTATTGGGATGCCCATTTTTCAAAGTGAGGCATCAAGTCGGGGTCAGGGTTGTAGAAGTCGCGGTAGGTCGCAAGCAAAACATGGGGCTCCACCCCTCCAAGCTCGTACTGCCGTTGCAATCCATTGAGTTTCTGGTCGAGTTCGGCGTATCGACCTTCAGTCAACCAAATCATGAGTGGCCCTTGACGCTCCGTGCGCTGCGCGCTCAGCTTTAACGAACGGTAGAGCGGATCAGGCATGGATGTCGATGGCGCTTCGGCAACTGAGGTGCCATTTGCGTTGCACAGTTGCACCTCCAACCATCGCCAGCTTGCCCAGCCAACGTGCTCGGCGACGCACACTGTTTCTCCTGGACTGACGCTGTTGAGTATCTTTCTGCTGACGTTCAGCGTCTGAGAATCGGTCAATCCCTGCCAAGGGTCCAGTCTCAGGGTGAAGCGATGGTATTTCTGCAAATGTGCGTACTTGTAGGTCGCAACTGTTTGATGAACGTGTGGCGAAGGAGTGGCCCACAACACGTTGGCCCAGATTAGAACTGAACCTACATACAAGCAGAAGAAGGGCCACAGCCGACGCGCCCATGTCTTTTTAGGCTGTTCGCCGAAGAAAAAATTCGGCAGCGCATACGTTGTTGCCGCCAGTAGACCCAATCCAACAACTACAGAGACCACCAAGAGTGGCCACCAGTCTTGCAAATTCAGGCGCAAGAAAACCGATGGCAACAAGCACAAGCAGGCCAACGCAAAAAGATGTTCCAAATTGGGGCGAACGTCATTGCGTTCTCCCCCAATGCGAAGTGCGCCTCTAGAGCGCATGACGAGCGCCAGAATGGCCCATGGCAACAAGGCCAGTGCGGCAAACAAGGGTTTGCTGGGCTGAATTACAACAGCGACTGGGATCAGCACAATGGCTGCTATTGGTAGCCCCCAATCGCAAACTTGTACCCAACGAGCCATGAGATTCAGTCGTTCGTCGGCATTTGTGCCAAGGCGATGGTTTTGCGCCAATCGTTGGACTGAGGCGTCACGCTCCTGCAGATCTAAATCGGCAATGCGGCTCATCCAGTCGCTGAATGCTAGGTCGGTGGTCAACCCCATGGGCAGTCGCAGTTTTGATGCCTTCTTGTCGTTGGTAACCCAGTATGGCGTCCCTGCGGGAAACGTGGCGTGGCGAAGCCCGACGATCTGCTGGAGGCTGAGTTTGCGTGTCAACCAAAGTTTGCGAATCTCAATGGCGTTCAGGTGCAGCACGACACGATGGCGTATCGCCGCCGCCATCGATAGCACTGCCACGACAAAGAGTGCGGCAGCAACGCCAAAAAAAACATACTGTGCCGTCTCGCCTTGTGCGGCGTTCCCAGCCGTATCTAGCCCTTCGAAGCACAGCCAACCCGATAAGGCGAGCAGGGCCACAGCAATGGAGGCATGCACGCAAAGCCATGCGGCGGAGGTTCGATAGTGCCGTGGCCACTCCCAGCCGTTTAAGCGGGATAGGGGGTCGTTTTCATAATCCATGCGCCTGTTCGATCGATATCAGAATCAATTGACGGTCAAGCCACCCGCCCAAACCACCACAGAGACAACCCCGCCGACAACAGCACCAGCAAAGCGGCCACAGCAGCAAACAGGCCGCTGATTTCGGTTTCTTTGGTTTCCACCACCAGGCGCGAACTCAATCCTTGGTAGACCTTTTTCAGGTCATCGGCGGTGCCTGCGTAGTAGTAGTCGGCCTGGGTGATATTGGCGATGTTTTTGAGCGTGTCTTCGTCCAGCCGCACGCGCATGGTCCAGCCTTCAAAGCCTATGGTTTCGCCGTCTTTGGTGCCTATGCCCACGGTGTACACACGCACGCCCCGGTCAGCGGCCATCTTGGCGGCTTCTAAGGGATCGGGCCCGGTGGTGCGCTGGCCGTCGGTGAGCAAAATGATGGCGGCAGATGAATAGCTGCCGGGTTTGACGGGTTTGAACTCGGGTTTGGGTTTGTCATCGGGCGAGGGTGGCATGGCGCGTTGACCGGTGATTTGCGACAGATCGATACCGGCCTCGGGGAACAACGTGGCCAGCGACAACACAATGCCGCTGCCAATGGCGGTGCCGCGTTGCAATTGAAAACGATCAATGGCGGCAATCACGTCGTCGCGGCTCACGGTGGGTGCTTGCACCACAGCGGCTGAACCCGCGAAGGACACCACAGAAATTCGCACGTGTCGTGGCAAGCCACTGATGAAGGCTTTGGCGGCGTCTTGTGAGGCTTTGAGGCGGTTCGGTTGCACGTCGGTGGCGCGCATGCTGCCCGACACGTCCATGGCCAGCACCACAGTTTCTTGTTGCGAGGGCAGGCTGATGACGGCGGCAGGTCGTGCCGCGGCGAGCACCAGCACGGTCAAGGCTAGCAACAGCACAAATGGCGGCACATGCTTGCGCCAGCGTTGCTGGGGCCCCATGGCAGTTTTCACCAAACCCAAACTGGACCACACCACAGCATTTTTCTTGCGCCGCCACAGCAGCCACACATAGAGCAACACCAGCAGCGGCAAGAGCAGCAAGGCCCAGAGGTTGTCGGGCCAAATGAAGGTGAGGCTGTGAGGGTCTGTTGACATATGAATCACCCCTGCGCCGGGGCTACAAAGGGTACAGCGCTAGACGCAGGCCGCTGGCCGGGGTTTCTGCTCCGGCCAAGGGCTGCAACGACGCGATGTGCCCTTTGTAGCCCCGGCCCTCCGGGTAGCACCACCCACAGGGCGCACTCGTCGTTGCAAATGCTCACCGGGGCCCAACCCCGGTTCCGCTTTGCGCCTAGATTGCGCCCTGTGGGTGGTGCTACGCAGGGGTAATTCATATGTCAACAGACCCTATGTTCATGGGTGCTGATTCTCGCTGGCCTAAAGGCTTTGTGCCAAGCCAGCTCGAGCCACATGGCCGCCCACCACGCCCCCACGGAACGCGTGGGCGCGTCGCTGACGCAGGGCCATGAAACGCAACATGGCTTCAAACAGTGGTTCTTCGGTGGTGAGCTCCAGCGCATCCACCCCGGCACGCACCAACGCGACGCGCAGCGCTGATTCGGCTTGTTCGGCCGCCGCTGCAAAACGGGCACGAAAACGGGCGTCGCTGGTGTCCACCTGAATTTGCTCGCCGCTCTCGGCGTCTTGCATCCACACCGTGCCCACATGGGGGAGTTGCATCTCCAAGGGGTCGAACAAACGCACGGCGCATACATCGTGGCGCACACTCAGGCGGCCCAGGGGCAACTCCCAGCCGGGCTCGCTGATGAAGTCGGACACCACAAACACGCTGCTGCGCCGTTGAATGTGGCCACTGGCCGCTTGCAACAAGTCGCCCAGGCGGGTGAGGCCCGGTGGTTTGGCGTTTTTCGTGGCCGGCGGCGGTTTGCGCAAGGCCTCCAGCAGTTGCAGCACTTGCAGCCTGCCTGCGCGTGGGGCTATGACACGATCCACTTGTTGGCTGTAAATAATCGCCCCCACACGGTTGCCGTGCCGTGTCAGCAGGCGTGCCATCAGGCCGACAAACTCAGCCGCGACATCGCCCTTGGACTGGCCTTGGCTACCGAACAGGTTGCTTCTGCTCACATCCACCAAAAACCAGGCGGTGAGGTCGCGGTCTTCATTGAACAGGCGCACATGAGGGGTGCCGGTGCGGGCGGTCACGTTCCAGTCGATGTGGCGCACATCGTCCAGGTGCTGGTACTCGCGCAGGTCGGCCAAGTCCAGGCCGGTGCCGCGCCACAGGCTGCGCCAGTCGCCTTGCAACCAGCCGTCCAGACGGCGCAGCACTGTCCACTCCAGCCGCTTCAAGACGGCTTCGCTGGTGGGGGTGCTGGGTGTCGCCACAGTGATCAAACCGGTGGGGTTACCGCGTCGGGCAGGGGGATGGCTTTTTGTACTTTGGCAATGACCTGATCCACGGTGACGCCTTCGCTCAGGGCTTCATAACTCAGCACCAAGCGGTGGCGTAGCACATCACCCACCAAGGGCGTGATGTCCTCGGGCAAGGCATAGTGCCGCCCGCGCATCAAGGCCAAGGCTCGCGCGCCTTCGATCAAACCGATGGTGGCGCGGGGGCTGGCACCGTGGCTCAAGTGGCGAGCGAGCGAGCCGAGTTCAAAGCGCTCGGGGCGGCGCGTGGCGCTCACCAGTTTCACCGCGTATTGCATGAGTGACGGATCCACATACACCTCGCGGCACACCGCTTGCAGCTCCGCCAACTGGGCCATGCTGGTGATGGGCGACACCGCAGTAGTAGGCCCCGTAGCGCGTTGGGTGATGACGAATTCTTCTTCTTCGCTGGGGTAGTCCACCAGCACCTTCATCATGAAGCGATCCACCTGCGCTTCGGGCAGGGGGTAGGTGCCTTCGGTTTCCAGCGGGTTTTGGGTCGCCATGACCAAGAAGGGTTCGGGCACGCGGTGGGTCTCACCGGCAATCGTCACCTGGCGCTCCTGCATCACTTCCAAGAGCGCGCTTTGCACCTTGGCGGGGGCGCGGTTGATTTCGTCGGCCAGCAGCAAGTGGGTGAACACGGGCCCGAGCATGGTGTTGAATTCGCCGTCTTTGGGGTGGTAGATGCGTGTGCCGATCAAGTCGGCCGGCACCAGGTCGGGCGTGAACTGAATGCGTTTGAAACTTCCGCGCAGCGTGGCCGCCAGGGTTTTGACGGTGAGGGTTTTGGCCAGGCCCGGCACGCCTTCCACCAGCAAATGGCCTTGGGCCAGCACGGCGACCATCACACGCTCCAAGAATTGGTCTTGGCCGACCACCACACGTTTGACTTCGTAGAGCAAACGCTGCATCAACTCAAAGGTGTCTTTGGCTATCTCTTGGGTAAGCGCGGGCTTCATGACGGCTCCAAAAAATTAAAACGGTGGCATGCCTGCCGCACCGGCGGCGTTTTCAATCGGCACAGCAAAACCAATGCCAATGAACACACGCTGCTGCGAAGGGTTCAAGATGGCGGTGACGATGCCCACCACAGCACCATCCAGCGTGACCAGCGGCCCGCCCGAATTGCCGGGGTTGGCGGCGGCATCAAACTGGATCAGGTTGGTCATCACCTGTTGGCCATCGGGCGAGCGGAACTCGCGCTTGAGGCCGGACACCACGCCCGCCGAGGTCGATGGCCCAATGCCAAACGGGAAACCCACCGCCACCACCGGCTCGCCCGGGGCCAAGTCGCCGGTGGAGCGCATGGCGGCGGCTTGCAAGTCGTCTGGAATGCTGCGGGCGCGCAGCACCGCCAGGTCGTTTTTGGGATCGGCGCTGATCAAGGTGGCGTCCGACACATGGCCATCGGCAAACGTCACTTTGATGCGTTTGGCCCCTTGCAGCACATGCAAATTGGTGAGGATGGTGCCGTTGTCGATGATGACCACACCGGTGCCGACACCGCGTTCTATCTTTTGTTTTTTGGGGTCTTTGCCGGAGGCGACCAGGGGCTCGTCCTCGTCTTTTCCATCGTCATCGTCGTTCATCAAACCCAGCACCCGCACCACGGAGGGGGCAATGATTTCCGCTGCTTTGAGTGTGGGCGGTAGGAGAGGCTTTTCCTCCAGCGACTTGCGCAGCGCCGCTTCAACGGCGCGCATGTTCATGCTGGGTGCAGCGTGGCCCGTGGCCCAGTCTTTCAACCCCGATGGCCCCAGAGCCAACAAAAAGCCTCCGAACAAACCGAATACGCCAGCAACCGCCCAAGTCCGGCGGCGAGCGGTGGGTGGGGTCGTTGGTGAGGAAGCCGAGTCGGTTGTGGCACTGGATGCATCAGCCAACGTTGGCGGCAACCGCGACGCGGGTGATGGGCTGTAAAGCGCTGCCTTTTTCATCACGGCATTCCTTTTGACTGCGGGCGCTCAGGTGGGCTTTGGATGAAACCTTAGCATGCGAGCACGTGTTTGTGTTGCATGCACAAGGCTCAACCGTATGCGTTCCGCAAACCCACCTTGACCGCGTCAACGATCAGGTGTTGACCGGTGCAGTGGACGGCGCGTGGACGGTTTCGGGCGGAA
>JBJTHI010000045.1:0-4565 GCA_046094425.1 Burkholderiales bacterium
TACGAGTGGTCAGCGGCGGGTCAAGTTAGCGATCGCGGTCCATGCCATCAAAGAATTGACCGACCTCTACCCGCGCTGGCCCGCACGCCCACAGTGTCTTCCATCATCCGGGGTGCCTCGCCAGGGACATGACAGTTAGCGTCGCATTGCTAAACCGCCAGGTGCGTGCTGTTTTTCACCTCTTCCATCACCGCATAGGTGTGGGTTTCGCGCACGCCCGGCAAGGCCCAGACTACCGAGCCGATCAACTCGCGGTAGGCGCGCATGTCGGACACACGGGTTTTGATGAGGTAGTCAAAACCCCCCGCCACCAAATGGCACTCCAAAATTTCCGGCCGCACTTGCACAGCGGCTTTGAAGGCATTCATCACGTCTGGGGTGGTGCGGTCTAACACCACCTCAATGAACACCATCATGCCCGCCCCGAGTTTGTCGGGGTTGAGGCGAGCTTCGTAACCCAAGATGTAGCCGTCGCGCGTGAGGCGTTTCACACGTTCCAGCACGGCGGTGGGCGACAGGTGCACTTCCCCCGCCAATTTGAGGTTGGAAATGCGGCCATCGCGCTGCAAAACGCGCAGGATTTTGGCGTCAATGCGGTCAATACCGACCTGGGGTTCTTCTTCGGTCATGATGAATGTTTGTTTGAAATTTAGGCTTGAATCGGGTAAATAATCTAGCAATTTGACAATATCCTAGAGGGAAATTCTATAGAGGAATGTCCTGATGTTGACCCGCTCCAATGCCGCCCTGTCTTTTCCACCCAACGCGCGGCTGTGTCCCCCTTGCCAAAACGAGGGCGCCGTTCTGGCGCAAAGTCTCCCCGCCTTAGAACAAGCTTTGCCGTGGCCGCAGGTGGTTAGCCTAGCCCAACCCTGGGTAAAGGCGGTGCGCGACAACCCCCCGCCGTTTTGGGCCATGGAATCGTTGTTGCGCGAGTACCCCATCAGCAGCGCCGAAGGGCTGGCCTTGATGCGTTTGGCCGAGGCATTGCTGCGCGTGCCTGACACGGCCACCGCCATCGCTTTAACCGCCGATCAACTGAGGCAAGCACGTTTCGACGGTAACCAAAGCAGCAGCGGCCCGCACAAATTGCTGGCCAGTTTGTCAGCGAACGCGATTGCACTGTCCAAAAAATTTCTACCTGATCTACCCCAGAACGCCTCCAACACTGCTGAACCCGGTTTGCTACAACGCCTGGGCGCGCAAACGGTGGTGGCCGCGACATTGCGTGCCATCGCGCTCATGGGACGCCAATTTGTACTGGGCCGCGACATTGAGCAAGCCTTGGGGGAAGCGGCCAGTGCGCGAAAAAAGCAAGCCGCTTCGTATTTCAGCTACGACATGCTGGGCGAAGGCGCACGCACCGAAGCAGACGCCAAGCGCTACTGGGCTGCCTACCGTCACGCCATTGAAACCATCGCGCTAGATCTGCATCGCCAGCAAGCTGCACATGGCAGCGGGCCACAGCACAGCGACGGGATTTCCATCAAACTCAGCGCGCTGTTCTCGCGCTACGAAGAAGCCCAGCGCGAGCGTGTTTTTGCCGAACTGCTGCCGCGCGTGTGGACGCTCATGGACTTGGCGGCCAAGGCCAACATCAACCTCACCATCGACGCTGAAGAGAGCGACCGCTTGGAGTTGTCGCTCGATGTGTTCGAGTGTTTGGCCGAGCAGGTGGCCAACCACCACCCACAGTGGCGCGGTTTTGGTTTGGCCATTCAGGCCTACCAAACCCGGGCGCTGGAAGTGGTGCATGAGGTGGCTCGCATCGGCAAACAGCATGGCCTGGGTTTCATGGTGCGATTGGTCAAAGGCGCTTATTGGGACGGTGAAATCAAACGTGCCCAAGAATTGGGTTTGGCCGCTTACCCCGTGTTCACCCACAAACACCACAGCGACGCCTCCTACCTGGCTTGCGCGCAAGCCTTGCTGTCCTATGCCCCAAACAAAGGTGAGCCGCAACCAGCAGGCACCATCTACCCCCAGTTCGCCACCCACAACGCCGCCACCATTGCAGCGGTGTTGAAATTGGCGCAGGCCCAGGGCGCGGCGTTTGAGCTGCAGCGCCTGCATGGCATGGGCGAAGGCATTTACCGCGAGGTGATGCGCGATGTGGAAGTGCCCTTGCGTGTGTATGCCCCTGTGGGTGAACACCGCGACCTCCTGGCCTATTTGGTGCGGCGTTTGTTGGAGAACGGGGCCAACTCCTCTTTTGTGCATCAGCTCTCAGACGAGGCAGTAGATATTGAGGAACTCTTGGCCAGCCCACTGCACATTGAACAAGAAACCGGTGTGCCACTGCCTGGCTTGATGTTCATCGACCGCCGCAACTCAGTGGGGCTGGACCTGGCCAATCTGCACGAGCGCGTGCCCTTGCAACAAGCCGTTCAAGATGCTGTGGTGACACCCGTCACCCTGTCCACGACCGAACAGGTGGATGCCGCCATGTCGCGTCTGGCTTCGGGGTCTTTGTCGTGGAACGCCACACCTGTGACCCAGCGCGCGGATCTGTTGCGCCAGGCTGCTGATGCCCTAGAAGACCGTCTCCCCGAGTTCTGCGGTTTGCTCGTGAAAGAAGCGCATAAAACCCTGGGCGACTGCGTGGCCGAAGTGCGCGAGGCGGTGGATTTTTTCCGCTACTACGCAACCCAAGCTGAAGGGTTGAAGAAAGATTTCCCCGCTCGCGGACCGCAAGGCCTGGGCGTGTTTGTTTGCATCAGCCCGTGGAATTTTCCTTTGGCGATTTTTGCGGGTCAGGTGGCGGCTGCTTTGGTCACCGGCAACACCGTGGCAGCCAAACCTGCAGAACAAACCCCGGCCGTGGCTGAACGTTTGGTGACCTTGTTGTATGAGCTAGGCCTACCCCGTGATGCCCTCGTGATGTTGCACGGCCCGGGCGAAACCATAGGCGCGGCCTTGGTGGCCCATCCCCATACAGCAGGCGTTTGTTTCACGGGCTCGACTGCTGTGGCACAAATCATCAACCGCAGTTTGGCCGCACGCAACGTAAACACGCCCCCCGTGTTGATTGCTGAGACCGGCGGCATCAACGCCATGTTGGTGGACAGCAGCGCCTTGCCTGAGCAGGTGGTTGACGCGGTGGTGCAAAGCGCCTTTCGGTCTGCTGGGCAACGCTGCTCGGCCCTGCGTCTGTTGTGCGTCCACAAAGACGTGGCTGACACCGTGATCACCATGCTGACCGGTGCGATGCTAGAGCTGAAAGCGGGCGACCCCGCGCAGTTCTCAACCGATGTGGGCCCCGTGATCGACGACGAAGCCTTTAATGGCATTCGCAACCACATTGCCCGCTTGCGCAAAGAAGCGCACTGGTTGGGTGAAACGCCCGTCACGGCCAACACACCACGACTGATTGCACCGATTGTTTTTGAGCTGAATCGCATCGGCGACATGGGCCAAGAAATTTTCGGGCCGGTGCTGCACGTGGTGCGCTGGTCGGGTGAACCTGAGGCGGTGATCGAACAAATCAACGCCCTGGGTTACGGCTTGACGCTGGGCCTACAAACCCGCATCGACAGCCGCGCCGCGCAACTCGCCGCCAAGGCCCGGGTGGGCAATGTGTACGTCAACCGCAACATGGTGGGTGCGGTGGTGGGCGTGCAACCCTTTGGTGGTGAGGGTTTGAGTGGCACGGGGCCCAAAGCGGGTGGGCCGCATTACCTGTATCGCTTCTGTTCGGATGGCGTGCAGCCCGTCGGCATGGCTTGCTTCACGCCAACTTCGATGGAACCGAGTGTCGCGGATCAGGCTTCTGTCTCCGCCGCGATGCAGGCGTTGCACCAAGGTCATTTGTGCTGGTCAGCCCAAACCATTTTGCAACGTGCCGTGGTGTTGGAACGAGCCCGGAGCATGTTGGTGGGCTCCAACCAACCCGAAATCATGGCCGACTGGAAAGCCTTGGTTGAACAAGCCACCCAACGTCTGTCGGCACGCACCTTGCCGGGGCCCACGGGCGAGACAAACGAACTGCATCTGCACGGGCGGGGCGTATTTGCCATCTTGGCAACGATCCATAGCCAACCGCGCGTGCTGCTACAGCAATTGGCCGCCGCGTTAGTCACCGGCAACTCAGTGCTATGGATGGGCACAACAAATGCACAGGTCGAGGCAGTGATAGACGCTTTGCGGCAAGCCGATTTGCCACCAAATGTTTTGGCACTGTTGCCAGGCACACCAGGCCAACTTGAAGCCACATTGGCCAGCGCTGAGTTGGCGGGTGTGGCACTGGGCAGCACAGGCGACGTGGGCAAATTCAGCCGCCAACTCGCTGCAAGAACAGGTGCCATCTTGCCCTTGGTTCACGGCGGGGTGACCCAGAACGACGCGGTGGATTCAGCCTTGGGCCGTTTGCTGTTGCGGTTCATGGCCGAGCAAACAGTCACCATCAACACGGCGGCAGCCGGTGGCAATGTGGATCTGTTAATGTGGAAGACACCTACCCGCAGACGTGACAGTGCCTGACCTGAGGCTGGCCCGAACCTGAGAGGCGGCCTGGCGATGAATATCAGGCAGCTGCTGGCGTGGCGATGAAGCCGTGTTTGCGCAGC
>JBJTHI010000046.1:0-3924 GCA_046094425.1 Burkholderiales bacterium
AGAAGTGGCTCGGCAAATTCGGACAGTCCGGATAAGTGGAAGATAGGGGCATAAGGCTGGGCCAAGGCGGTCTGGTCAGGAGTCCGAAATGAGCAAGAAACCATCATCCGGTCGGCGCACGCGCCGCGTTTTTAGTGCCGAATTCAAAGCCAAGGTTGCACTGGCTGCACTGCGCCAGGACAAGACCTTGGCACAGCTGTGCCAGCAATATGAACTGCACCCGACACAAATCAACGACTGGAAGCAGCAGTTGATGAGCCGAGCATCCGAAGTGTTCGGCAACGGCGCAGCGCCCGAACCTGTCGATCTTGCCCCACTGCATGCCAAGATCGGTCAGCAAGCGCTGGAGCTTGATTTTTTAAGCAGCGCGCTCTTCAAGGCGGGATTGTTGAGCGCAGGCAAATGATCGACCGTGAGCACGACTTGAGCATCGCCACGCAGGCCAAGCTGCTGGGCATGAGCCGCTCCTCGGTGTACTACCTGCCCCGGCCCACCAGCCCAGCTGACCTGGCGCTCATGCGCTTGATTGACCAATTGCACCTGGAGCACCCCTTCATGGGCGCACGCCAGTTGCGCCGTGAACTGCTCAAGGCCGGGCACCAGGTGGGGCGGCTGCATGTGCGCACCTTGATGAAGAAGATGGGCATTGAGGCCCTGGCCCCACAGCCCGGCACCAGTGAGCGCAACCCACAGCACAGAATCTATCCGTACTTGCTACGCAAGCTGGCCATCGTTCGCAGCAACCAAGTGTGGGCATTGGACACGACCTACATCCGCATGGAGCGGGGGTTTGTGTATCTCACAGCGGTGGTCGATGTTTACAGCCGCCGTGTGCTGGCACACCGGGTGGCCATCTCGCTGGAGGCCTTGCATGCCAAGGAGGTGCTGCAAGAAGCACTGGGTCGCTGTGGCAAGCCCGAAATTATCAACACCGACCAAGGCAGTCAGTTCACGGCGCAGGAGTTTGTGGATGAGGTGCTTGAATCGGGGGCCAAGCTGTCCATGGACGGGCGTGGCGCTTGGCGTGACAACGTGTTTGTTGAGCGTGTGTGGCGCTCGGTCAAGTACGAGTGCGTGTACCTCAAGGCCTATGAATCGGTGAGCCAGGCACGCAGTGACATTGACCGCTACATCGACTGGTACAACACCCAGCGCGGGCATTCCAGTCACGACGGCAAGACGCCGCAGCAGGTCTGGCTGGCGGGGCTGCCCGCACTCAGGTCTGCCCGCACTCAGGGCTGCCCGCACTCAAAGAGGCTGCCTAAAATGAAATCGCTGGTGCGCCCCGAGTTGCCCACCGCGTCGGCCTGTTCGTCGCAAGCGACGTCCGCCGCCGTGGACAACTCTGCACCTGTTCAAACCCACCCCTTCTCACTTATCTATCGGGGGTTGGCTGTTCAGACTAACCGAGCCACTTCTGATTCCCATGACTACCTCGGTATTGATGATCGTCACCTCCAACGCCCAAATGGGCCCAGGCGGCAAAGCCACTGGCATTTGGGCCGAGGAGCTGGCCGTGCCTTATTACGCCCTCACCGATGCAGGCGTCACCGTTACCTTGGCATCGCCCCTGGGGGGTGTAGTTCCCATTGATGCCGGCAGCCTCCAACCCCCGGGACAAAACCCAGCCGCTGTCGACCGCATGCTGGCAGACGAAGCCTTGCAACACACCTTGAACCACACCAGCACGGCCTCCTCGCACCGAGGCGGCGACTTTGACGCTGTGTTTTTCCCTGGGGGCCACGGAACGATGTGGGATTTACCAACAGACGCTGGCGTCACCCACGCGGTAGAAAGCGCATTTTTGGCAGACAAGTTCATCGCCTCGGTCTGCCACGGCGCAGCAGGTTTGGTCACGGCACGCCGCGCTGACGGCGAGCCCATCGTCAAGGGCTTGCGCGTGAACTCCTTCACCGATGCAGAAGAAGCCGCTGTGGATTTGACCGATGTAGTACCCTTCCCTTTGGAGTCTCGCCTGCGCGCTTTGGGTGGCCTGTTTGAGGGGGCCGCCAACTGGCAGCCCTTTGTGGTGCGAGACGGGGTTTTGATCACCGGACAAAATCCGCAGTCTTCCGAGCTGGTGGCGCATGCGCTGCTGCAGGCGCTGGGCCTGCAAAAAACCGCCTGACCTGATTCTGCTGGCCAGCAGCGTGCTGTGCTGCTGACCGCTTTTGATTTTTCATTGGAACCAGCCATGCCCGAAACGCCTTCACTATTGTGCGCCGACGCTTACATCAACGGTCAATGGCAAGCCAGCTCGCGTCGTTTTGAGGTGACCAACCCCGCCACTGGCGAGCTATTGGCCCAAGTGGCCAACTTGGGTGCCGCCGAAACCACAGCAGCCATCACCGCCGCCGAAGTGGCCTGGCCCGCTTGGCGTGACCTCACGGCGCAGGCGCGCTGCAAAACCTTGTTGCGGTGGTTCACATTGATCAAAGAAAACGCCGACGACTTGGCGCGCCTGCTCACGCTGGAACAAGGCAAACCGCTGGCCGAGGCCAAGGGCGAAGTGCTGTATGGCGCGAGTTTCATCGAGTGGTTTGCCGAAGAAGCAAGGCGTGTTTATGGCGAGACCATCCCTACCACCGATAACAACAAGCGTTACCTCGTTATCAAACAAGCCATGGGTGTGTGCGCGGCCATCACGCCGTGGAACTTTCCTGTTGCCATGATCACGCGCAAGGTGGCACCGGCCTTGGCCGCAGGGTGTACGGTGGTGATCAAACCTGCGGAACAAACACCGCTGTGTGCCTTGGCCCTGGCCGAGTTGGCACGGCAAGCGGGCATTCCGGCGGGCGTGTTGAATGTGGTGACGGCGGATGCGGCGCAGTCGATAGAAGTGGGCCAGGTGTTGTGTGCCAGCCCCTTGGTGCGGCACTTATCGTTCACGGGTTCCACAGAAGTCGGCCGCATTTTGGCGGCGCAGTGCGCGCCCACGGTGAAAAAACTCTCGCTGGAGTTGGGCGGCCATGCGCCCTTCATCGTGTTTGACGATGCCGACATCGACGCCGCTGTGCAAGGTGCCATGGCCAGCAAATACCGCAACGCCGGGCAAACCTGTGTTTGTGCCAATCGCTTTTATGTTCAGGAAGCGGTCTATGAGCAGTTCGTGACGCAACTGGCCGCGCAAACACAAACCATACGGGTGGGCAATGGCTTGGAGCCTGGCGTCACCCAGGGCCCCTTGATCGACGAAGCAGCGCTGCAAAAAGTGGAAGCCCATGTGGCCGATGCGCGCGCCCAAGGTGCCACGGTGTTGACCGGTGGCGAACGCATCAATCAGCGCTACTTTGCGCCCACGGTGCTGGCCAACGCGACGGCCACCATGCGCTGCGCACTTGAAGAAACCTTTGGCCCCGTGGCCCCGGTGTTCAAGTTCAAAACCGAAGCCGAAGTGGTCGCCCTGGCCAACGCCACCGAATTCGGTTTGGCGAGTTATTTCTACACCCGCGACATGGGCCGCATCTTCCGTGTGGGTGAGGCGTTGGAATACGGCATGGTGGGCGTGAACACCGGGTTGCTGGCCACCGCCGAGGTGCCCTTTGGTGGCGTCAAACAATCAGGCCTGGGACGCGAAGGGTCGCACCACGGCATGGACGACTACTTGAGCATCAAGTATTTGTGTTTGGGGGGGATCAAGGAGTAATGGGTTGGGGCGAGTGGCTGCTGGCATCAATCCTCATCATTTGCCGCCCCCGCCCCGCCTCCTTCAGCGAAATTCGCCATGCCCACCCTTCCCACGGCGGCGGATGAAGCGGCCAAGCCCAACGCGCGGCGCAGCAGCACTTCGGGCTGGCTGCCATCTTCGGGGAACAGGGCCACACCCAAAGACGCAGCCACTGCCACATCGTGGCCTGTGAGTTTGAAAGGCTGTTGCAGCCACGCCAGCAACTTGTCGCCTACCGCTTTGGCATCTCCCGGTGC
>JBJTHI010000047.1:0-18432 GCA_046094425.1 Burkholderiales bacterium
CCAGATCGCAGCAGGCTGGTTGGGCAAGCTGCTTGAGCGACGAAACATCAATGTTGCAGCGGTGGCGCTGGCCAACAAGAATGCCCGCATTGTCTGGGCGCTGTTGGCCCGCGACCGAGAGTTCCGATCTGATTACACGTCCGCTGCCGCGGCCGCGTAATCAGACCGGCTGCAGGAATTCAACACAACGAACAGGAGAATTAATCCACCGATTGCTCAGGCGATCAAGAGTTGATGGCAAAACAGGTCAGACCGTGGTTGGCAAAGCCCGCAACACCCGATGCACCACGAGTGCGTTCAATCGATTGAGGTGCCAACCAGCAAATCCCATCAGGGACAGCGGCCCAAAGTCGCAACCAAAGTCCGAATGTACGGGTGCAATCTTTACCTTTGAGCCGTCATGAACTGAAAGCTTGGCAAACCGGGGGCGTCCATGTACGGGCGTGTAGCGCTTTCACCCAAGAGGTGATGAGCTTCGTGTGCAGAAATGTCAATGTTCATGCTGGGCGGCAAGCGGAGGAAAGCGGTCAACTGCCGGATCTAGGTTCAATGCACGTCACGCCTGCATGCGCCAGCCGGTTTCAGTGCAGCAACTGCGGACGCGAAAGCACAAACTCGGGCACCACCGCATCGAACGACTGTGCGTCTTCGGTCATGCAAAAAAACCGGCCGCGCATGGTGCCTTGTGCGGTGGCCAGCGGAGTCCAACTGGTGTACTCGAATTTTTCGCCTGGCTTGAGCAAGGGTTGGTGGCCCACCACCGCCAGGCCACGCACTTCGTGGGTCTGCCCCGCAGCATCGGAGATGATCCAGTGCCGGGCGATGAGTTGCGCCGTCACGTCCCCCGTGTTTTCAATACGCACCGTGTACGCAAAGGCGTGCTGATCGGCCTGGGGCTGGGACTGTTCAGCCAAGTACTGAACTTCGACGGTGCAAGTGAACTCGGGTTTAGGCATGAGCAGCATTCTAGAATCTGCATAACTTTTAGGCAGACCCATGCGCCAACAGCCCACCACCTACCGCATCGCCCCCAGCATTTTGTCCGCTGACTTTGCCCGCCTGGGGCAAGAGCTAGAAGCCGTGATTGCAGCTGGTGCAGACTGGATTCACTTCGACGTGATGGACAACCACTATGTGCCCAACCTGACCTTCGGGCCCATGGTGTGCCAAGCGCTCAAGCCTCATGCCAAAAGGGCTGACGGCAGCGCGGTGCCGATTGACGTTCACCTCATGGTGCAACCCGTAGACGCCTTGGCACAAGCGTTTTGCAAAGCGGGCGCCAATTTGGTGAGCTTTCACCCCGACGCTAGCACCCATGTCGACCGAACCTTGCAGTTGATACGCGCCGAAGGCTGCCAAGCCGGTTTGGTGTTCAACCCCGCCACACCGCTGGATGTGCTGGAGTGGGTGATCGACAAGGTGGACTTGGTGCTCATCATGAGCGTGAACCCGGGTTTTGGTGGGCAAAGTTTCATTCCCAGCAGCCTCAAGAAAATTGAACAGGCCCGCCGCATCATTGACGTCAGCGGGCGTGACATCCGCTTGGAAGTGGACGGCGGCATCAAGGTAGACAACATCGCCCAAGTGGCTGCGGCGGGTGCCGATACCTTTGTAGCCGGAAGCGCCATTTTTGGCCAAGCCGACTATGCCAAGGTAATTCAAGCCATGCGCAGCGAACTGAGCAAAGCTGCGCCGTCGAGCCGGTGAAACTTCCCGCCGGCTTGCAAGCGGCCATCATCGACTTGGATGGCACGCTGATCGACACCGTGGGCGACTTTGAAGCCGCGCTGGGCGCCATGTTGCAAGACTTGCACCTGCCCGCCATCACCCGCGATTTCATCCGGCACACCGTGGGCAAAGGCACAGAACACCTGATACGTTCCACCTTGGCCCAAGTGGGCGCAGGCGCAGCGCAATTGGAGCCAGCGCTGGCGCGCTATATGCACCACTACGACCGCATCAACGGCCAGTACGCCAGTGTCTACCCTGGTGTGCATGAAGGCTTAAATCAACTGAAGTCACACGGCCTGCGTTTGGCCTGTGTCACCAACAAACCCACCGCCTTGGCTGGGCCATTGCTGCAACACAAGGGTCTGCGCGGCTACTTCGACCTGGTATTTGGTGGCGATGCCTTTCCCCACAAGAAACCCCACCCCGAGCCACTGCTGCAAACCTGCGCCGCCTTGGGTTGTTTGCCCCAACACACCTTGATGGTGGGCGACAGCAGCAACGATGCACAGGCCGCCCGCGCCGCGGGTTGCCCCGTGGTGCTAATGACGTACGGCTACAACCACGGCGAACCCGTGTCTGGGCTGGACGTGGATGGCATGCTGGATCGTTTGGATGCCATCGATTTGCGTATCAACAGACCTTAATTTGCTATTTCAAGATTCATTCTTAAAATAGCAAATATGCAAAGGCCCTACTACCCCCGCAGCAGCGCCCGTTTGTTGGCGAGTGCATTGGCAGCCTACCCGGTGGTGGTGGTCACGGGCCCGCGACAAGCGGGCAAGTCCACCTTGCTGCGTCAGTCGCTGCCGCAGTGGCCCATGGTGTCGCTGGAAGACCTAGATCTGCGCCAGTTTGCGCAAACCGACCCGCGTGGCTTTCTGGCCGCCTACCCCGCCCCCGTCATTCTTGACGAAGCGCAACGCGCGCCCGACTTGCTCTCTTACATTCAAACCCAGGTGGACGCCCGCGCGCGCTTGGGGCAATACGTGCTGTCGGGCTCACAGCAGTTTTCATTGCTGGCCGGTGTGACCCAAAGTTTGGCTGGCCGAGCCAGTTTGATTGAGCTGCACCCGCTGCGACTCAAAGAGTTGGAGGGTGGGGGCGACATGCCCAGCAACCTGGATCGTTATTTGTTGCAGGGCGGCTACCCCGCTGTTCACGCCCGCGCCCTCGACCCCACGCGCTACTACGCCGACTACGTGGCCAGTTATGTGGAACGCGATGTGCGCAGCCTGTCCACCGTGCAAAACCTCGGCACCTTCGAGCGCTTCATGCGTTTGTGTGCTGCCCGAGCCGGGCAATTGCTCAACTTGAACGCCTTGGCCAACGACTGTGGCATCAGCCAACCCACCGCCCATGCGTGGATGAATCTGTTGGAGGCCAGCTTCATCGTCAAGCGCATCGCCCCTTACCACCGCAACTTCGGCAAACGTTTGGTCAAAACACCCAAGCTCTATTTCCTGGACACTGGCCTATGCGCCTGGTTGCTGGGCATCACCTCCGAGCAGGGCTTGCAAACCCACTACGCCCGGGGCGCGTTGTTTGAAACCTGGGCGGTCAACGAAGCCCTCAAGTGGCGCGCCGTGCGCGGCCAGTCGCAACCCCTTTACTTCTGGCGCGACAACATTGGCAACGAGGTAGATCTGCTGCTGGAACAAGACGGCAGCATCACCTTGGTGGAAGTCAAGGCCGGGCAAACCTTCCAAACCGAGTGGCTCAAGGGCTTGCGCACCGTTCAGCGCCACATGCAGTCCGACAACCATCATCAAGCCACGCGCCACGCTTTGCTTTACGGTGGCCAATTCAGCAACGTGCGCGAGGGGGTGGATGTGGTGGGATGGCGTGACTTGACGCGGACTGGATAACTTCGCGGGCCAGATTCAAACGGGATTGCTCACCACCCCACCCCGCAACCACAGAGCGTCTCGCTCAACCAGCGACTGAACCAGGGCGTCGCACCAAAGGTGGATGCTGGCATGCGGGCGCCCCAACGACTCCCAAATTTGGCGCAGCAGCGGCGTTTGCCCAAACCACAAATGCAAAGCTGCGATCGATTGGTTCTGCACCTCCAGCACATGAAACTTGAGCAGCACTTTGGCCGCATGCACCGCGTGATCCGAGGTTGATGCGCGAAAACGTGCCAAGCGGCTGCGCGCACGGACCAGCGCCTGGGCCACGTCGGTGAAGGGTGCACCGTGGCCGGGGATGACCCACTGAACAGGCAAAGTTTCTATCAAGCCCAACACCGACGCCACTTCGTCAAACGCAGGTGCTCCAAGCAACTCGGGGAACACCACACCAAACCCGTTTTCCCACAAGGCGTCACCCGAAATGAGCACGCCGTGGGTGGCGTCAAACAACATGATGGCGTCGGGGTCGTGCCCCGGCGCGGCCAACACATCCCAACGCCGCTGGCCCCAGAAAAAAAACTCCCCGGCGCGCAAACTGCCATGTACTTCAAATCGTTCGCAGCGCTGACCCGTGGCGCGGTAGCTCAAGGCCTTCTCGTCCCAACGCCGTACAGCTTCAAAACCGCCCGGTGGAATGAACACAGGCACGCTGAATGCACGCTGCAGGCCCGCGTTGCCTCCACAGTGGTCAGAGTGCAAATGCGTATTCACCACACAACGCAGTGGTTCACCACGCAAACTGTGTTTGACCAAGGCCACGGTTTGCTCGGCGTGAGAAGCGTGGCCCGTGTCGATGAGGGCGGCACCTGGGTGATCCTCGTGCCCATGCAACACCACACTGTTGGCCGACAGCCAGCCGCGCTCCAACACTTGCACACCTTGCAGTGCGAGCGGTACGGGCGGCGCGGAATAAACCAAACGGATCATCGTGTGGACAGATGGTTCCAATTCCAAGACCGCTGCAGAAAAAAGCCGACCTCTGGGGTCGGCTTTTTATAAGGTTGCGAACGCACTTTTATTTTTTTTCTTCAGCGGCCTTGGCAGGCAAAGCAGGTTCTGCAAACTTGCCACCACTTTGGTTTGCCAGATAAACCACGGCTCGGCCAATTTCCACCTCGCTGTAGTCGCCACCGCCTTGCGCACCCATGGCTCCCTTGCCCTTCAGTGCGCTTTGCAGCAGGGTTTCGTAACCTTGCGCGATGCGTGGGCCCCAGGCGGCCAGGTCAGCCAGTTTGGGGGCGCCTGCGGCACCCGAAGCATGGCAGGCCACGCACTGGCTGTCATAAACCTGTTGGCCAGTTTTCATGGTGCTTGCGTCCGTGGGGTCGACAATTTTCAAGGTGCCCACACGTTGAATTCGCTGCGCCGTCGCTTCTTCCGACAGCCCCTCACTGCCCGCTGCCGGGCGCTTGTCCACCGTAACCTGGGTCACGAGCAACACGATCACCAAAATCGGCACGATGAAGCTGAACAGAACGGCAACGATCACCTGTTTGGGTGTTTTGATCGGGCCTTCGTGGGGGCCGTCGTCGTGATCGGAAGCATGGGAGGGGTCGGCGTTGCTCATGAAATCCTCAACCGGGGCGTGCATTGATATGAGTGGTTTGGCGCATAGGCTGCACCAAGCGTAACTGGCGATTATAGAAGGGCCTGACCGGGCAACGGGTCATCGCGCTGTCACATGCCGAACACATCATCGCGCCAACGAATGCCAAACACAGGATGGCCGGAATGAGTTCAACAGCAGTGAGTGTGAGAGCCTTGCGCAAAACTTTTGGCGGCCAAGCCGCTTTACAGGGGGTTTCTTTCCAAGTGCAGCGTGGCGAGATGGTGGCCTTGTTGGGTGCATCGGGTTCGGGCAAGTCCACCTTGTTACGGCACCTGGCGGGGTTGCACCGTGCCGACGCCGACAGCGAGTCTGACGTGCACATATTGGGCCGCTCGGTGCAACGTGCAGGCCGTTTGGCACCCGACGTGCGGGCCACCCGCGCCCAGGTGGCCATGATTTTTCAGCAGTTCAATTTGGTAGACCGCCTGCCGGTGATGACCAATGTGCTGGCCGGGGCTTTGCACCGCCTGCCCCTGTGGCGCGGTTTGTTCAAACAGTTTCCGCGCGCTGAGTTGGAGCGTGCCTACGCCGCCTTATGCCATGTGGGCATAGAACGCTGCGCTTGGCAGCGGGCGTCTACCTTGTCGGGTGGCCAGCAACAGCGTGCAGCTATTTCCCGGGCTTTGGTGCAAGGGGCTAAAGTGATTTTGGCCGACGAGCCCATCGCCTCGCTCGACCCTGAATCCTCACGCCGCGTGATGGCCTTGTTGGCCGAAGTAAACCGGGAACTCGGCGTGACCGTGCTCGTGTCCCTGCACCAGGTGGACTTTGCGTTTGCGTTTTGCCCCCGCACGATTGCACTGCGGGCTGGCCAAGTGGTGTTTGACGGCCCCACGGCGGAATTGAGCCCAGAACGTTTGCAAGAACTGTATGGCACCGCGGTGCATGAGCTGATACCCCATCACGGCGCTGTCGAACCCTCTCGCCCCAACGCTGCTGCGCCCGCATTGCAACCCGTTCTGCAAGCGGCGTGAACCACTGCCTTGTCCAACCTTTACCAACGAAAGTAATCACCATGCAACGACGTCACGCCCTGGCCGTCTTGGCCACCACCGCCACTTTGATGTTCGGTAGCGCGCAAGCGCAAATCAAAGAAATGAACTTCGGCATCATTTCTACCGAATCTTCGGCCAACTTGAAGAGCGCTTGGCAACCCTTGTTGGAAGACATGCAAAAAGCCACCGGCATCAAGATCAATGCGTTTTTCGCGCCCGACTACGCAGGTGTGATTGAAGGCATGCGTTTCAACAAGGTGCATGTGGCTTGGATGGGCAACAAATCGGGCATCGAGGCGGTTGATCGCGCGCAGGGTGAAATTTTCGCCAAGGTGACCCAGGTTGATGGCGCTCAGGGTTATTGGAGCCTGATGATTGTTCACAAAGACAGCCCACTGCGCACGCTGGACGATGTGATCAAAGCACGCGCCACCTTGAACCTCGGTTTTGGTGACCCCAATTCCACCAGCGGCATGCTCGTACCGAGTTTTTACGCCTTTGCCAAAAACAAAGTCGATCCCACCCGCGACTTCAAACGCACAGTGCGCGCCAACCATGAGACCAACATCCTGGCCGTGGTGAATAAACAAGTGGACGTGGCCACCGTGTCCAGCGATGGTGTGGATCGCATGAAGATCAAAATGCCAGAAAAAGCCAATGACATCCGCGAAGTTTGGCGCTCCCCCTTGATCCCCAGCGATCCCATTTTGTGGCGCAAAGATTTGGACGCACAGACCAAAAAAGCAGTGTCCGACTTCCTTCTGGGTTATGGCAAAGACAACCGCGAAAAAGAGATTCTCAAAAACCTGACCTTCGCCGGATTTGTGCGCTCGGACAACAACCAGTTGCTGCCCATACGCCAGTTGGAGTTGGCCCGTGAGCGCAGCAAAGTAGAAGGTGATTCCAACATGGCTGCCGACGAAAAAACCCGCAAGCTGCAAGAGATTGACAGCCGCTTGGCCGAATTGGGTCGTCAAGCCGCCAGCTTGCAGTAAACGACGCACCCCAGCCCATGACAGTCGCCACCTTGACCTCGGGCCAAATGCCCGCGCCGCCGAAAACCTCTTGGCTCACCCTGTTGGCCTGGGGCGTCTTGCTGGCGGTGCTCGCCGCCAGTTGGAAGGGGGCGGACATGCGCCCCGCCGCGCTGTGGAACGACAGCGCCAACATGCTGGAGTTCGGGCGCGGCTTCTTCCCGCCTGACTTCAGCGACTGGCGGTACTACCTGCAGGAACTGGTCATCACACTGCAAATCGCGTTGTGGGGCACGGCGCTGGCGATTGTGTGTTCCATCCCGCTGTCACTCCTGGCCTCGGGCAACATCACGCCGTGGTGGGTGCACCAGCCCGTCCGACGTTTCCTGGATGCTTGTCGCGCCATCAATGAGATGGTGTTCGCCCTCATCTTCGTGGTGGCTGTAGGTTTGGGGCCTTTTGCTGGGGTCTTGGCTTTGTGGATTCACACCACCGGCGTGTTGGCGAAATTGTTCTCGGAGGCGGTGGAAGCCATCGACCCCCAGCCCGTAGAAGGCATACGCGCCACCGGTGCTCATCCGCTGGCGGAAATTTTGTACGGCGTGATTCCGCAGGTGTTGCCGCTGTGGATTTCTTATGCCCTGTACCGCCTGGAATCCAATGTGCGCTCTGCTTCAGTGGTGGGCATGGTCGGCGCGGGCGGCATTGGCATGGTGCTGTGGGACGTGATTCGCGGCTTTCAGTACCCACAAACCTGTGCCGTGCTCATCATGCTGGTGGTCAGTGTGACGGTGATTGATGCGGTCTCGGCCCAGTGCCGCAAACACTTGATTTGAAGTGAGCCCTCGATGGACGTTGTAGCGCACATTGAAACCCTGTTCCGCACCCACGGCAGTCGCCGCTACGACGGCGCACGCGGTGAACCGGTGAGTGCCCTGGCGCATGCCCTGCAATGCGCGCAACTGGCCGAGTGGGCCCATGCAGAACCCAGCTTGGTCGCGGCGGCCCTGCTGCACGACATTGGTCACTTCAGCGACGATGACCCATCAGACGATTTAACGGACGACCGCCACGAAGTGCGCCCCTTGCCCCTGCTGCGCGAACACTTCGGCATGGCCGTGGCCGAACCCGTACGTTTGCATGTGGACGCCAAACGTTATCTGGTGGCCACCTTGCCCGAATACGCGGCCAGCCTCACGCCAGCGTCGGTGCATTCCTTGGCCCTGCAAGGCGGCCCGATGAGCGCACAAGAAGTGGAAGACTTCGACGCCCTGCCCTACGCCCGCCAAGCCGTCGCCCTGCGCCGCTGGGACGACCTGGCCAAAGTCCCCGGCAAAACCACGCCTTCTCTGGACTACTACCTGGCCATGCTGGACGAATTGCGTCACGACGCGCCCAGTGGCCGCTACCAGTGCATCGGTGCGCTTGATGTGGCTTGAGCGCTGTCAATAAAGCGTGTTCGCTTGCCTCGCAGGCAAAGCACTGTCGTATGCTTGGCCGTCGATTCCTTGGCCGCTGAGGGCTTGCAAGATGTCGCCCGGCGTGGGCAGGGCTTTTTCCAAAACCGGGCGCTCGGGGTTCCATAACCGAGAGCGAATCAGCGCTCGGCCGCATTGGAAAAACACCTTGTGCACCTTGATGACGAGCATGGAGCGAGGGGCTTTGCCGTCCACCACAAAACGCTCCAGCAAAGCGCTGGCGGCGCTGATGCGGGCCAGGCCGTTGACGCGCAGGGTCTCCTTCACGCCCGGAATCATGAAGAGCAAGGCCACACGCGGGTCGTGCAACACGTTTTTCAAACTGTCTAGGCGGTGGTTGCCACGCCGGTCTGGCAGCAACAAGGTGTGTTCGTCGGCCACCTGAATAAAGCCGGGGGCGTCACCACGTGGTGATGCATCGAGCCCCTGCGGCCCCAGGGTGGTCAACACCGCAAATGGCGAGGCTTCGATGTAGGGGCG
Source organism: Burkholderiales bacterium (assembly GCA_046094425.1). Taxonomy (GTDB): domain Bacteria; phylum Pseudomonadota; class Gammaproteobacteria; order Burkholderiales; family Burkholderiaceae_C; genus JANPCX01. The sequence continues at coordinate 9,178 of JBJTHI010000047.1, forward strand.
GTAGAGTGGATGAATGTAGTCGGCCTCTTTGGCCAAGGCCGTTTCGCCGGGCGACTCAGGGTAGAGACGGCGCAGGGCATGCAGGTCGGCCACATGGCCTTCAAAGTTGTTCCAAATGCTCATCACGCGCTTGACTTAGGCCACGCGCCGCCCCAGCACACGGACTTCGCAAACCACAGGCGCGCCCGCCACTTCGCGCACGCGCACCAAGTCGCCGCGCAAACCCAAAGCAATCTCCCCTCGGTCATGCAGGCCGCAGGCCAGGGCCGGGCCGCGTGTCACCACCGCCAAAGCCTCGGGCAATGAATAGCCCGCCTCACGTTGAAGCCGCCAGGCCGCGTGCAGCAGGCTGGAGGGCACATAGTCGGACGACAGCGCATCCAACACGCCCGCTTTGGCCAGTTCAATCGCAGACACATTGCCCGAATGCGAACCGCCCCGCACCACATTCGGTGCACCCGCCACGGTGGAGAGCCCACGCTCGCGGGCACGCTGGGCAGCCGCCAAGGTGGTGGGGAATTCGCTCATCACCGCACCCAGTTGCAGCGCTTCTTCCACATGCTCGGTGGTGGTGTCGTCGTGGGTGGCCAAGGCGACTTGGTGGGTGCGGGCAAAGTCGGCAAACCAGGCGCGGTTGGGCTGCGCATACTGCGCCTGGCGCTGCGGAGCGATGCGCACTTCTTCGTCGAACTGTGCATTGCTCCAGCCTTTTTTGCCGGTGTAATAAATGCGCGCATGTTCTATGTCTGACCACTGGCGCTGGCCTGGGGTGTGATCCATCAAAGAGATCAACCGCAAGCGCGCATGGTGAGCGAAGGGCTCAAACAACTCGCGGGCATTGGGCGCGGGCAGCTCGCAGCGCACATGGATCAAATGGTCGGCACGCAGTACGTGGGCGGCTTGCAGAGCGTCCAGCACCCGCAGCAACTCGCTTTGGTCACGGGAGCGAAAGCCTTCGCCATAGGGGTCGCCTACACCAATGGCATCCAGAACGGTGGTGATGCCCGCCGACGCAATTTCTGCGTCGTGGGCTTGCACAGCGCTTTGCATGGGGAAGTTGACTTTGGGGCGCGGGGTGACATGGCGCTCCAGGTTGTCGGTGTGCACCTCCACCAAACCGGGAATGAGCAGGTCGCCCTCGCAGTCGATGGCGCTGGGGTGTTGGCTTTGGCTGCTGTCGATGTCGCTGATGAGACCATTCACCACACGCACGCTGGCGTGGGGCAGCACGTCATGGCGTAAGACGACACGGGCATTGGTATACAGCACATCCGACATGGGGGCCTCAATCTTTGCTGAAGTCGATACAGCGGTGGGCCACCGCATCTCGAACCTCTTCATCGTGGAAGATACCCACCACCGCGCTGCCGCGTTGTTGGGCTTCTTGTATCAATTGGATCACGGTGCGGCGGTTGGTGGCATCCAAAGACGCGGTGGGTTCGTCCAACAACAACAGCGTGGACGGCTGCACCAAACCACGCGCAATGTTGACCCTTTGTTGCTCACCGCCTGAGAACGTGGCGGGCGGCAAGCCCCACAGGCTGCGCGGCAGGTTCAGGCGCGCGAGCAAGTCGGCGGCTTGTTCGCGGGCGTGTCTCAATGCGTCTTCATGGGCTGCATCGTCCAAGGGATCGGAGGCCTCCATCACCACCGCTTCTTGGGCTCGCAGCACACGTTCAGCCACCACGTCAATGCAGGGGACACGCGGCAAGGCACGCAGAAACTGGCTCACATAAGCGATGCGCGAGCGGCGCAGTTGAACCCAGGTTTGCGGGCAGGCGGTGGCCAAGTCCACTGCGGTTTGCTGCGGGGCTTGCAGCCACATGTGCCCGGTGTCCACGCTGTAGCTGCCGTACAAACATTTCATCAAGGTGGATTTGCCCTTGCCCGAGGGGCCGACCAGGGCCACACATTCACCCGCAGACACGTCGAGTGACACGCCCCGCAATACCGGCAGTTGCAAACCCTCGCGCAAATGCAGGGTGAAGGTTTTGTGCACGGAACGCACTGAGAGTACGGGCATTGCGGGGGTTGTGTCAGGCTTCATGCGGACACCACAGAAGACACCAGCAGTTGCGTGTAAGCATGCTGCGGGTCGTCCAGCACGCGATCCGTGAGACCCTGTTCCACGATTTCCCCTTGGCGCATCACCAAGGTGCGGTGGGCCAGGAGGCGTGCCACGCCCAGGTCGTGGGTAACGATGAGGCAAGACAAATGCAAACGCGCCACCAAGAGGCGTATCAAGTCGAGCAAGCGCGCTTGCACCGACACGTCCAGCCCCGAGGTGGGCTCGTCCATCAACACCAGTCGTGGTCGCGTCACCAGGTTGCGTGCAATTTGCAGGCGTTGGCGCATGCCGCCGGAGAAGGCGCGCGGGGAATCGTCGATACGTTCTGACGCCAACTCCACGCGCTCCATCCACTGAGTGGCCGTGCCGCGCAGTTCACCATAGTGGCGCTGGCCCAAGCCCATCAGCCTTTCGGCCACATTGGCACCGGCGCTCACATTCATGCGCAAACCTTCGTGGGCATGTTGTTCCACAAAACCCCACTCGGTGCGCGAGAGCACACGCAGTTCGCGTTCGGCCAGGGCGTGCACATCCACCACTGCACCATTGCGCTGCTGATAGCGCACCTGGCCTTGTTGCGGTGCCAAGCGCCCCGCCACACAGTTGAGCAAGGTGGATTTGCCCGAGCCCGACTCACCCACAATGGCCACCACCTCGCCAGCGAACAGTTCAAACTCGGCGTTGCGCACCGCCCAATGCTTGTCATGCACGGTGGGAAAGCGGTAGCCAAGGTTTTGCACCGCCAGCACGGGTTGTGATGCGGCGGCTTTCATGCGCGTTCTCCCTCGCCACACTGGAGGTGCGCCGCCGTGGTTTCCACCAAAAAACTCACGCCGTGGCGCTGCAAGCCAATGTGCTCATAAAACGCATGCGCGGCATGGCGTTTGAGGTTGGACGACAAGGCCAGCTTGTAGCAACCGCGCTCTTGGGCCATTTCCATGGCCGCATTCATGAGCGCGCGGCCTATGCCCAAGCCTTGGCTGCTGGCGTCCACCGCCACGTCTTCCACCACCATGGAAGGTTTGCCGCCGTGGGCCAAAAGGGGCAGAACAAACAGGGTCAGTGTGCCCACCACCAAGTCGCCCGCTTGCGCCAGCAGCACCACACCGCCCACTGCTTTCAAGCGTGCCCACAACACAGCACCGGCTTGCACATCGTTGTCGCCGGGGTTATCAATGCCCGACGATTCATACAGCCTGAGCACCTCGGGCCAATCGGCCACAGCGGCTTCGCGGATGGTGAGCGCAGCGGGCACCACGGCTTTTCTAGGCGCGCTCATCGTGCCGCCTCGCGTTGTTCTTGGCACCAGTCGGTGTCAGAGCAAGACCAGAGGGTTTGGCCGTCGTCCAGCACCATCTCATCCAAATAGCTGGTGGTGCATCCGCACAAGGCGCAGGCATGGCCTTGGGGGTGAATGCGGAAGGGGTGGTCGGCAAAGTCCAGGCTCTTCACATCGGTGTAAGGCGGCACCGCGTAAAGGCGTTTTTCTCGGCCCGCGCCAAAGAGCTGCAAGGCCGGGTTTTGGTGCATTTTGGGGTTGTCAAAACTCGGAATGGGCGAGGGCGACATGACATAACGCTGGTTCACCAGCACCGGGTAGTCGTAGCTCACATCAATGCGGCCCCAGTGGGCAATGTCTTCAAACAGCTTCACATTCATCAAGCCGTATTCCGCATAGGCGTGCAATTTGCGGGCCTCGCTGCGCCGGGGCTCCAGCTTGTAAAGCGGCTCGGGCTGGGGCACCTGGTAAACCAAAATTTGCGCCTCGGTCAAAGGCTGTTCGGGAATGCGATGCCGGGTTTGAATCAGGGTGGCATCCACCGTGCGCTCGGTGGTAGCCACGCCGGTGGTGCGGGCAAAAAACTGACGGATGTTGACGGCGTTGGTGGTGTCGTCCGAGCCTTGGTCAATGACCTTGAGCACGTCGTCTACGCCAATCACCGCCGCCGTCACCTGAATGCCGCCCGTGCCCCAACCATAAGCCAGCGGCATTTCGCGCGAACCAAAGGGCACTTGGTGGCCGGGTATCGCCACGGCCTTGAGCAAGGCGCGGCGGATGGAACGTTTGGTGTTTTCGTCGAGGTAGGCGAAGTTGTAGCCAAGGGATGACACCCCCCCGCTGTGGGGTACCACAGCGACCCCCCGAGGGGGTGCGAGCCCGCCTTGAGGCGGCTCGGCGCCGGTCTCGCGGTCTCGTTCGTTGACCAGTGGTTTCATGTTTTGCTTTCTGCTTCGCGCAGCGACCGAATTAACTGCAACTCCGATTCAAACGTCACATAGTGGGGCAGCTTCAAGTGCTGCACAAAACCCGAGGCTTCCACGTTGTCGCTGTGGGGCAGCACAAACTCTTGTTGCTGCGCGGGGCTGGTGGGCAACTCATCGAACTCTTCATGCCGCAGCACACGATCCACCAAAGACATGGCCATGGCTTTGCGCTCGCCGTGGCCGAACACCAAACCTTGCCCACGGGTGAACTGAGCAGGCTGGCTGCTGCTGCCCACAAATTGGTTGATCATTTGGCAGTCGGTCAGCTTGATCTCGCCAATTTCAATGGCAAAGCCCAACTCTTCAGGCTCGATTTCCAGCGGCACCGCCCCGTGGCGAATCTCACCAGCGAACGGGTGGCTGTTGGCATAACCGCGCTGGGTGGAGTAAGCCATGCCCAGCACCCAGCCTTCGTCCGCACGCGCCAACATTTGCAGCCTGGCCGTGCGCGGCAAGGGGTAGACCGGCGGGTCGCGCGTGATGTCCAGCGGCTCGGGGTCGCCCTCTGACGGGTGGCAGGCTTCAATCAAACCTTCGGCGGTCAAGGTTTCAATCGGGTTTTGCAGCGGGATATTCAAAGGCGCCGCGTGGCCGGTGGGGCTGGGCTGCGCTTCAGATTTGCACGCCTGCTGCACGCCATCAAGCAAACCAAAGTCGAGCAAGCGCTGGGTGTAGTCAAACGTCGCCCCCAACAACTGCCCACCGGGAATGTCTTTGAAAATGCCACTCACCCGCCGCTGCGCCCGCATGCGCCGTGTGTCCACCGGCACCGTAAAACCCCAACGCGGCAAGGTGGTGCGGTAGGCGCGCAGCAAAAACACGGCTTCGGTCACATCACCCTGGGCTTGTTTGATGGCCAGGGCGGCGAGCAGCGGGTCGTAAAGCGAGGCTTCGGCCATCACCCTGTCCACCAGCAAACCGAGTTGCTCGCGCAACTGCTGCACTTGCAGCTCGGGCACGGTGGCATCACCGCGCCGCGCTGCGTCCAACAAACGCAGCGATGCCGCAATCGCTTCTTCGCCGCCTTTGACTGCGATGTACATGTTTAGTCCAACCTCAGGTGAGTGCTGCGCGGAATGGCGGCCACCGTTTGGTCGCAGCACAAGATCAAATCAATGCCACGTGGGAACAGGGCCTGCGCTTCGATGCGCTCTTGCCAAAAATCCAAGGGCACATCAGCCACCAGCAAACGCTGCGTGTCTTGAATGCCGGGGCCACGCAGCAACAGGCCGCCAGGCTCGCCCGCTTTTTGGCTCAGGCTTTGCACCTCCAAGATCAAGGTGGTGCTGCGCTGCGGGGTTTCATCATCCCCCATGTTCAATACCGACCACCAGTGCGCAAAGGCGTTCGCACTGGTAATGGCCACAAACTCTGCTTGATGGGCCTGCTCGGCCCCCTCCACCAAGCGGGCATTGGTGTGAAAACGCAAATAGTCTTGCAAAGCGTCTCGGTGCCAAAACGGCCCCAGGTGCGAAGAGGTGTCGGCGTCCAGCAGCGTCAACAGCACCGCATTGAGCGCCACGCTGATGCCTGGCGCTTGCAAGCCCTGGGTGGCTGAAGGCGGCAACACTTGCAGCGACCCCGGGCGCGCCATGGCCTGCAAGACCGCCCGAAAGGTTTGCTGGGCCGCCGCCACAGGCGAGGCAAAGCCGGGAGCGATGTCGGCCAACTTCATGCAGCCTCCGCTTGCAAAGTGAAAAACCGCACCCGGCTGGTTTCGGTGGCGGCGCGTTCACGCTGCTGCTTTTGTTCCAGGGCGGCTTGCAGCGGCTCGATCACGCCTTTCCACAACAACGCATGCAAGGCATCGACTTGAAGCAAGGCGTCCATTTGCGCCACCAACAGGGCATGTGGGGGGTTCACACCCATCACATGGCCCACTCCCGCCAAGGCAGCTTGGCCGGGCGCGGGTGCGAGGCGCACCACACAGCGCGTGACGGTGACTTCACCCAGGTTGTAGCGGTCACCGGTATTGGCCAGGCGGGCGCGCACCATCATCAAGCCCGCTTCGGGGCTACGCAGCATCTCAAAGGCGTGGTCGGCCACGATGGGGGCCGCCAAACGCGCCAGCGCATCGACCGGGCTCAAGGCCAACACACGCAAGGCCTGCGCCCTGCGGGTTGAATCCAGGGGGCTGGCGGAGGCTGGCTCGGGCGGGGCTGTCATGGCACTGTCATCTAGACGACTTTATGATGCCGTTGATTCTGAACCTTTTCTGTGACGGTTTCTTGACGCGCATGGCCTCTTCTACAAAACCTCCGCCAACGCCACCGCCGCCCCTGTGGGCACAAATTGCACAAGCCTTGCGCGAGCGCATCACCCAAGGCCAACTCAAACCCGGCGAGCGTTTGCCCAGCGATGTGCAACTGGCCGAACACTTCGGTGTGCACCGCCACACCCTGCGCCAAGCCATTCAAAGCCTGGTGCAACAGGGCCATTTGCGCGTGCAACAAGGCAGCGGCACCTATGTGCGCGCGCTGGTGCTGGACTACGCCTTACAACGCCGCACCCGCATGACGCACAACCTGGCCCAAGCGGGCGAGGCCGCCCAGCGCGAACTACTGCACCACCAGGTTCAAGCCGCAGGCGAGTGGGCGCAGGCACTGCAGCTCGGGGCACGCAGCAAGGTGGTGGTGTTGACCACACGCGCCAGCTTGCGCGGGCGGCCCATAGGCCTTGGAACCACAGCCTACCCGCTCCCACGCCTGGCCGACATGCCCGAAGCGTTTTTGCGCTGCGGCTCTATCACCGAAGCACTGCGCAGCTTGGGCGTTCAAGACTATGTGCGCGCACAAAGCACCGTGTCTTGCCGCTTGCCCAGCAGCACCGAGGCCGATTCGCTGGCCCGCCCAAAATCTGAGCCCGTGCTGGTGGTGCAGTTCCAAAGCGTGGACAGCAGCGGCCTGCCCGTGGAAGCTGGCCGCACCCTCTTCGCCGCCGATGCGGTGCAACTCACCGTGGAACATGCCGCATGAACAACCACACCACACCGCGTTACGCCCTCTACTTCGCACCCCCCGCCGAGCACCCCCTGTGGTTGGCCGGTTGCACTTGGCTGGGCCGTGACGCCCACGCGGGCGCAGCGTTGGCCTCGCCAGCGCGCGAACAAGTCAGCACCCCCTGGCGTTACGGTTTTCACGCCACCCTCAAAGCGCCCATGCATTTGAAGCCCGGCTTGAAAGAGGCCGACTTTTTGCAAGCCGTGCAAGCCTGGGCGGCCCACCAACAAGCATTCCTGATGCCCGAACTGGAAGTGACCGAACTCAGTGATTTTTTAGCCCTGCGCCCGGTTCCAGCGGTGCAAGCCGACCACCCCCTGCGCCGCTTGGCCGACGCCTGCGTGCTGGCACTCGACCCTTGGCGCGCAGCCTTGACTCCTGCGCAACAAACCCGCTACCAACGGGCCGCACACACGCCACGCCAACAAGGTCATGTCGAGCGTTTGGGTTACGCCCATGTGCTGGACGATTGGCGGTTTCATATGACGTTGAGCAATGGGCTGGATGAGCCCGAGCGGGCTGCGTTAAAGCCGCTGGCTCAGGCTCACTTTGCAGCGGCGCTACGCGAGCCTTTGTGGTGCAGCGAGCTGTGTGTGTTCACCGAGGCGGCTTCGGATGCGCCTTTTTTCTTGACGCATCGATTGGTTTTGGAGGGAAGAACGATGGCAGTGGAGGAGAAATGGGAGACTTGACCCCGTTGGGTGCTGACCCCGTTGGGTGCTGGGGCTGGCGTGTGGACTGACTGGGAGGTATTTCAGCAACCTGCTAGGACCGCCTATAGGTTGCTGATAGATGAAATGCGAGCACGATCCCGGGGAATTTCAACTTTCGCCCAAACGTATTTTCCATTACCAGCGGCTGGGCAATTGACTGTTTCTAGAATCCTTAGGGGGGCATCTGTTGCGCGAATTATTGTGTATGAAATTTCTAGCCCGTTGGGGGCTGGAGGGACGAATTCTTCAACGCTTGGCTTGGAGCAATTATTACCGTCGGATATGACCCAAGTGTCAAACTTGATGTTTACATTCTGAAGTTTGCCTGCTTGTCCTTCGATCGAACTCTCATCTATTCGAGACGCTGCTTTTCCTAGCTTGCCAGCTTCGTTAAAGTAGCCCAAATACAGCCAACCGCTACTTAATGGATTGATGGTGAGACCGGCTCCAGCGGCAAGTTTCGCTACGGCAGCGGATTGCCCATCGAGCGCCTTTTGCGCCGCAGCTAGATCTTTTATGACTTCTGCTGCTTGCGCCTGTGGCAGTATTTCTGAAATACGAACTAGTGCTTTAGTTACTGCCTCTGCGGCAATAGCTGTACTTTGATTCGCTAAATTTCCTTCGGTGCGAACCAAATTAACAAAAGGTAGATTTATTTTTTCAACCTTGACCCCAACTATTTCCAATCTCTTGTTTGCCCAAGAGGGTGCAACCAATATTGTGGCCACGAAGAGACCGAGGACTAATATTGAAACCGATTTGCAGATTTCTAGTACGTGCTTTAGGGATGTCGATGTTCTCTCGAGGATACTCTGTTGTTGCACTCGTTCTTCGGCGTTCATAACGTTCTCCTGATTGGCATTTGAATCATCAATGGCAGTGACAGCGAGCGGATAGCCTCTTTGGCGAGCCTAACCAAGCTGGAAAATGACTATCGCAACACGCGTGACGGTTCGATTTCGGTGGTACCGGAACCCCTCCGGGCATTGAGGTCGAAGCGTATGCGTGATTCTGACGCGTTGATTTCTCTCGCAAGGCATTTGAGCACTGTCTCCAGAGGTTTTTTTACAGCCTCAACGTAATTTAGATCTTCACCGACCTCGATCTGAGCGAAGCCAAAACCCAGCACTACGCCAGCCTGCACGACTGCTTCACACGAGAGTTGCGACCCGGTGCCCGGCCCATCAACACCGCCGACGAGCTGCTGTGC
>JBJTHI010000048.1:0-2787 GCA_046094425.1 Burkholderiales bacterium
ACTGGACACCGTGCTACCCGCCTACGCCTGGAACTCGCTGCTGTTGAGTCTGCTGGTGGCACTGGGCGTGACCGTGCTGGGCGCTGGTTCTGCCGCCATGGTGTGTTTGTTTGAGTTCCCCGGGCGGCGGCTGTTTGAATGGGCCTTGCTCTTGCCCCTGGCCATGCCCGCTTATGTGCTGGCCTATGCCACCACGGACTTCTTGCAATACAGCGGCCCACTGCAAACCAGCCTGCGCGCACTGACAGGCGCACAAGGCGCGCTATGGCCCGATGTGCGCAGCCTCTGGGGCGCGGCGGTGATGTTTATTTTGTGCCTCTACCCCTATGTGTATTTGCTCACCCGCGCCGCCTTGAGCGAACGCGGCGTGGCCTTGATGGAAGCCGCACGTTTGCTCGGTGCGGGCACCTGGCGGCGGGTACGTGAAGTGGCCTTGCCCCTGGCGCGACCGGCCATCATGGCCGGCGTGGCCCTGGCCTTGATGGAAACCTTGGCCGACTACGGCGTGGGGTCTTACTTTGGCTTGCAAACCTTCACCACCGGCATCTACAAAGCCTGGCTGGTCATGAACGACCGAGACGCTGCTGCGCAACTCGCATCCATCTTGCTGCTGGTGGTGGCCTTCTTGTTGTGGCTAGAGCACCGCGCCCAGCAGCGTTTGCGTTTTGCCACGCAGCGCAGCCAAGCCGCTCCCGGACAAGGCAGCAGCCTGGACTCCCAGCCCCTGGTGCTGCGTGGCGGTGGTGCCTTGTTGGCCATTTTTTTATGTGCCTTGCCGGTGTCGCTGGGTTTTGTTTTGCCGGTGCTGGTGCTCTTGCGCCTGGTGTGGCTGGAGGCGAGCACCTCGGAGTTCGGCCTGCCTCTGGCCCGTTTTGCTCAATGGGCTGGCACCAGCTTCACCCTGGCCGCCACCGCCGCTGTGCTTGCCACGGCTTTGGCGCTGTGCCTGTCCTTCATGCTGCGGGTGCAAACTCCTGTGCCCAAACCTGGGGCGGCGGGCTGGCTGCTGCGATCCGCAGCGCGGCTGGTGAGTTTGGGTTATGCCATTCCAGGCGCCGTCATTGCCGTGGGCATTCTGTGGGGCATGGGTTGGCTGCAAACTCATTGGCCGCAGTTCGGTGCGTCCACTTTGACCACCGGCACCTTGTTAGGTGTGATGTATGCCTATTTGGTGCGTTTTTCTGCAGTGGCCCAGCAGTCCGTGCAAGCGGGTTATGCACGCTTATCGCCCGCACTGGACGAAACCGCTCGCATGCTGGGCAGCTCCAAACCTCGCCTGTTTTGGGCCGTGCATAGGCCCTTGCTCAAGCGCGCCAGCTTGTCTGCCGCGCTGCTGGTTTTTGTGGACGTGATGAAAGAGCTACCCGCCACCTTGGTGCTGCGCCCCTTTAACAGCGACACCCTGGCGGTGATGGCCTACCAACTGGCCCGGGATGAACGCTTGGCTGAAGCGGCACTGCCGTCGCTGGCCATCGTGGCGGTGGGCTTGCTGCCGGTGATATTGTTGTCACGGTCGTTACGGGCTTGAGCCGCTGGGGCTCGACAGGCCTTGACTTATGTAAAACGGAAGTTGTACTTTTGTTTTACATAACTCTCATACAAGCAGGCTGCCATCAGCGTTGAATGGCGCCCCCTGCCTTACAGCGCCATGCATTCTATGAATCGGCACCCTCCCCCTCCCAGCCCCGCACATGCCGCCTCGTTGCATGCGCCTGCCGCTCCTGGGCAAACAAACTCTCCAACTGCTGCCGCCCTTGCTTCACTGCGGCGATTAAACGTGCTTCGTCTTGGCGGTGCGGTGCCATCACCTCTAGCTGCTCAATCGTATGGCGACGAAAGCGCATGGCCAAGTTGCGAGCGGCGTGGCGCTCCCAGCCCAAGGCTTCGAGGGCGCTGCGGCCTGTCATCAAAGCGGAATCCAGCGTTTCGCGCTCAATGCAAGTGACGCCTTGCTCGCGCAAGTCGAAGTAGTGCTGCACATTACGCGCCCGGGCCACCACGGTGAGCCCGGGAAAGTGTTCCCGCACGAGTTTGGCCACTTCTACGCTTTGTTCGACGTCGTCAATGGCCAGCACCAGCACGCGGGCCTCGGCAGCGCCGGCAGTGCGCATCAAGTCCAGCCTTGTCGCATCACCATAAAAAACACGCCAGCCCCATTTGCGCAGCGCCTCAATGGCTTCAGCGTCGTGGTCGAGCACAGTGGGGGTGATGCCATTGGCGTAGAGCAAGCGGCCCACGATCTGGCCGTAGCGGCCAAAGCCGGCAATGATGACGGCCTTGTTTTGCGGCTCGTCGAGCTCCTTCATGGCAGGCCCGCTGGAGCCCGCCAGTCGCGGGATCCACCAGCGGTCGGCCAACACCAAGAGCAAGGGCGTGAGCAACATCGACAGCGCCACCGCCGCCACCAAAAACGAGGCTGCTTCGCCCGTAATCACTTGCGCTTGGGTGGCGGTTTGGAACACGACAAAACCGAATTCACCGCCTTGGGCCAGCAGCAACACAAAGACCGGGTGCTCGGCCTTGGGTAACTTCATACAAGAGGCCATGGCCCACAACACCGCTGCTTTGAGGAGCAAAAAGCCCAACACCACCAACGCAATCCACAGCGGATTGGCCAGTACCACAGCAAAGTCAATGCTCATGCCCACCGCAATGAAGAACAGGCCCAGCAACAAACCCTTGAAGGGCTCGATGTCGGTTTCCAGTTCACGGCGGTATTCACTTTCAGCCAAAAGCACCCCGGCCAGAAAGGCTCCGAGCGCCATGGACAGCCCCACGCTTTGCATC
>JBJTHI010000049.1:0-1176 GCA_046094425.1 Burkholderiales bacterium
CTGGATCGCTTCGAGGAACGTCACTGGCGGGAACTGGAGCGACAACTGGGGCTGGCCGGTCCGCCAGCCCTTGAAACACCTACTGAATCGATCAACGAGGCCACCCAACGCGGTGGCCTCGCTGTTTCTGGCAACCGCAACACCGGTCGGCGCGTGATCAAAAGCCGCTGGCTGTCCTGACACATCAAGGAGAAAACATGAGTCTTGCTACCCGTATCGAAAGTCTGGTCATCCGCGTCGCGCAGGAGTTCAACGACGTCCGCGCCAAGGCGGGCAACCTGGCCAACCTCACCACCACCGACAAGTCGAATCTGGTCGCGGCCATCAACGAACTGAAAGCCGCCGTGGTGTCGTCGGCGGTGATCGACGATGCGCACGTCGCGGCCACGACCACGTACTCGTCCAACAAAATCGTCTCGCTGCTCGATGCGCTCAAGACCGAGATCTTGGGCGGTGCCGATGCCGCATACGACACGCTGGTGGAAATCCAGCAACTGCTGCAGAACGGCACCAGCGGTCTGGATGCGCTGCTCGCCGCCGTGAACAACCGCGTGCGCTTCGATGCGGCGCAGTCGCTGACCGTGGCCGAGCAACTTCAGGCGCGCAGCAACATCGGTGCCGTCGCAGCCAGTGATGTCGGCAACACCGACACCGACTTTGTCGCGGTCTTTGTGGGTGCGCTGGTCTGATGAGCCTCGCATCGCGCATCAGTGCGCTGGCCAGTCGTGTCGGGCTCGAGGTCAAGACCAAGATCGACGCAACCCACCCCGGCGTGGCCCGGGCGTGGGTGTGTTTCGGCTATGTCGGCACGCAGGTCGTCGTGCGCGCATCGCACAACGTGGCCAGCGTGACCCGGACGGCGGCGGGTCGCTACCGCGTGACCTTCGCTGTTGCCATGCCCGACGCCAACTATTGCTGGACGGCGCTTGCCCGCAGCAGCACCAACAGCGGCACGCAGCGCATTGCCATCGTGCGATCCAGCACCGACCAGAAGACCGCTCAGTACGTCGACATCAGTTGCGCCACCACGTCTGCATCGTTCGACGACTCCTCCGAAATCAACCTCACGGTGTACCGCTGATGGCTTACACACAAGCACACCTCGACGCATTGGAAGCGGCGCTGGTCAAGGGCGAAAAGCGCGTGACCTTTGGCGACAAGACCGTCGAGTACCGC
>JBJTHI010000050.1:0-2974 GCA_046094425.1 Burkholderiales bacterium
CTCTTTAATGTGGGCTGTCAGGCGCAACCAGCGCCGCAAGGCACTGGATATCGCCCGCAGGCAATCCTGGGTACGAGTGGTCAGCGGCGGGTCAAGTTAGCGATCGCGGTCCATGCCATCAAAGAATTGACCGACCTCTACTCGCGCTGGCCCGCACGCCCACAGTGTCTTCCATCATCCGGGGTGCCTCGCCAGGGACATGACAGTTCGCGCGAGTGTCTGGGCCAGCGCGATGCCCACGCGATATGGCAACAAAGCCACCGCCAGCGGCAACAACCACAGCTCAACCCCGGCACGAAGCTCTAGCTGCACGCGGAGCATCAGGGTTTGGACGGTCAACTCGAACGAGGTCTGTTTGCCTATCACCTCGTTAGTAAAAAAACAACGAGCCAATCAAAGCTCCTCAAAACGCCACCAACTGCCATCCTCTAAAACCCAAACTTCATCGACATAGGTTTTCATGCTGCCGATGTTGGCTATGGGAAGGTTGAGCTGGGCGGTCAGCTGCATCCTAGCGACGCATTTTAACGGCTCGCAAGTAACGCTGTACACCTCGGCCTCACGAACAAGGGAAGATGCGCCAAATTGAGATTTGTACTGCTCCACCGTCCTGGCCGCCCGAAATGCTGGGGGAGCGTAGGCATAAGCCTTGTCGAGCTTGCCTTCGATACGCGCTTGCCAATACTGCTTGGCGCGTAACTCAACGGCCTTCTCAGGTATTTGTGGCCCAAAAGACGCACAACCCGCCACAGCAACAGCCACAGCGATAGAAAGGGAAACAAGTTTGAATGCCATATGACGAAATATCTCCAGTTGATTGCCCACAGCAGTGGTTAGTTGTCGGACTGCTTCGAAGGAAGATCCGCTTTTGAGCCGGTTGCCTCGCGGCTCATGACCCCATTTCTCATCCGCTCCCTGAGCTCCTGGCTCAGTTCGCGGACACCCTGATCCGATCGCACCACACGTGGTGTGATCACCACCAGTAGTTCAGTACGGTCAATTTTCTTGGTTTTGGTTCCAAACAGCGCCCCAATCAACGGGATATCTTGAAGCCCCGGCACACCAGAGCCCCCCGCACGGTTGCTGTCACGAATCAACCCGCCAAGAACCAGCGTTTCACCGGATCTCACGGCCACCTTGCTGGATATCTGCCGCTGATTGAATGTCACCTGCCCGGTGTTTCCCGTGTCGGGGGCACCCACGTCGGTAACCGCTTGATTGATGTCCATGGTGATCATGTCGCCAGCATTGACTGACGGCGTGACAGCCAAGCTCACCCCCGTGTCTCGGTACTGAATGGTCGACGATATCAATCCGTTGGCATTGATGGTGTCGCCGGTTCGCACCGGCTGCTGCGTTCCTGCGGTGATCGTTGCAGTATGGTTGTCCAGCACCATCAATGAAGGACTGGATATGACGTTGAGCAGAGACTTGCCGGCCAACGCGTTCAGAACCGCACGCACGTTACCAACGGAATTGCGCAATGTGTAAGAGAAACCGGCTTGCGCCCCGCCCAATGCTCCACCGCCGGTGCCGCTGAGTACGCCTGTGCCTTGTAACCCGCCTCGAGCGTTGTCGTTGAACAGCCACTGCACCCCGTAGTTGAGCTCGTCGCCCAAAGTGACTTCCACAATGCTGGCTTCGATCAGCACTTGGGTAGGGGCCATGTCCAGACGTTTAAGCGCCGCCTCAATGCGGTTGAAATCAGCGCGGCTGCCGTAAATCAACACGGCATTATTGCGGTCGTCTGCCACCACACGAACACCTTGATTCAACACCACGGTGCTGACCGTCGGCGCAGCATTCCGAGCCGCGTTTTGTTGATTGGAACCGACCTGATTGGCTGTTGCAGCGGGGCTGGTAAAAGTACCAGACGGCAATCGCGGCGCGACACCGGTGCCAGCAGAAGGCGCTGCCCCACCCCCCCCCGAGCCAAAAATTCCATTCAGTACGCTCGCCAAGTGTTGTGCAGAACCATTCTGCACGGGATAGACGAACAGCTGCGGCTCGGCTGAGTTGCCGCTGGGCCGATCCAGCTTTTCTATCCAACGACGAGCTTCATCAAGCTGCGATGCACGCGAAGTCACCACCAGCACGCTGTTGATGCGCTCAATGGGCATGATGCGCAATGAACCCAGCAATGGACTTGAAACAGCAGCGCCCGGCGTGGTCGCCGGTGCAGTGGCTGGCGTGGCCGTGGTAGCCGCAGTGCCGGGAGTGGGACGCGCCGTGGCGTTAGAGCCCGCGTTTGGGCTTGAGGCCATCGCCCCACCCGCCCCCATCAATTGAAGCGCAGCCTCCACTTCACGGGTGGTGGCGTGTTTGAGTGGGAACACACCCACTGACATGCCTTTGAGTAAGTCCACATCGAAGGTGCTGACCATATCGAGCCACCCTTCTGCCTGGGAACGTGTGCCCACCAACACCAATAAATTTCGCAAGGTGTCCACGCGCGCTAATGCATCGGGAGGTAAGAGCGGCCGCAGGATGGTGGCCATTTCGGTGGCCCCAATGAACTGCAAGGGCACGACAATGGCACCGTAGCCGGGTTGCAACACCGCACCGGCTACCGCTTGCCTGGTGGCCACACCCGCCCCTTTGACAGCATCGGGGCGGCCAACGTGGTAGGTGCCCCTGGCATCACGGGCCATGACCAAGCCATTGGCTTGGAGGGCGCTTTCCAAGAGGTAAACCGCCTGATCGGGTGCGACCGCCTCACGGGTTGACAGTGTGACGGTGCCGACCAATGGCGGGTAAAGCACGTAGTTGACCTTGAGTATGTCCCCCAAAACCACACGCACCACATCGGCAACCGGTGTTTCTTCAAAATTAAACCTGATTAGTGACAAATTTCAGCCACACGAGTGACAGGCTCACCTGGTGAGCTTGTGGCCGTGCAAGATAGGCCCATCGCAACAGGAGGTGAGCCATGACGATGAACCGAGTGCAATTCCAAGCTGGGCTTTCGATGGCC
>JBJTHI010000051.1:0-3002 GCA_046094425.1 Burkholderiales bacterium
ACTGAACACGCGGGCATCTCGCCGACCGGTTATGTGGAGTTGATACGCCTGGAGCATGCTCGCCGTGCGCTGGCTGGTGGGGCCAGTGTTTGCAGGTGGTCTAGAAGTTCGTGATGTGTGGTGCAGCGGCAGTTGGCTAGCAAACCGGCATCGGCAGCCAGTACCGCACCACTGCATACCGTGATGAGTTTGTGCTGCGCATCCTCGTGCATCAAGTCGGGCCGCTGTCGTTTGAGCCAATTCCTTGTGGACAACCAGGCCGGGTTGCGGCCACTGAGCGAAGCTTTCAATCCCTCGCTGGTTTGGCCCAATAGCACCAGCCAGCATTTTGGTGGCAAGGGTGTGGGTAAGGGTTCAATGTCCTTCAACGCCAGACCCACAGACGAGGTTTGCTCTGGCAACGCACCGACAAACCGCAGCTCAAACGTGGCAGGACGCTTGCGTGACAACAAGTGCCGGTTGGCCAGCCGAAAGGTCTCTGCGGGCCCGGCCAGGTCCAGCAGCAGGGTGTCTGGCAGCAGGACGAAGAGAAGAGGGATCATGGTCTGCATGCAGTCATTGTTGGCAACCCAGTGGTTTGAACACTCTTTGCGTGCTTCCTGGTGAGGTGGTCAGCTTGTCGGTGGGTCGCCGAGGCCGCGCCACCAACTCGCCACCACAATTGGGGCAGTGCCCCGCTAACTTCTGCTCACTGCAGCCACAGCAAAACGTGCACTCGAAGGAGCAAATTCGGGCTTCGGTGGATTCTGGTGGCAAATCCTTGTCGCAGCACTCACAGTTGGGGCGCAGTTGCAGCATGTTGGGCTCCCGGGTCAGGCCGTTTGCAAAGTGGCTTGAATGTCTGCCACCGTGCTGATGCGCGCAAAACGTCCGTTCAACACTGCCTCGGTGCGTTTGACGATGTCCATCGCAGGGAGCAATTTCCCATCCAAGGTTTGCATGTCAAAGGTCAGCGTCGCTTCGGAAACATAGTCCACCGTCCAACCTTCATCTGACGCGTGGCGGGTGGTGGTTTCGCAGCATTGTTCGGTGCGAATGCCCGCGACGATCAGCTTTTGGATGCCCCGCTGATGCAGCCAAACACCTAAACCAGTGCCGACCAAAGCGCTGTGGCGGGACTTCTGAAATTCAGCGGCGGCGGGGAAGTCGACTAATCCGTCCAGGGGTCGAACCTGGCCCGATTCGACCGCGAAGGGGTTGTCTCTATTTTGCGGACCCTCCACATGCAGGATACGGACAACCGGCACATTGGCCTTCATGCAGGCGGCCACCAAAACATTGCAGCGGTCTAGGAAAGCCTCCACATGTTCGTCGCTCCAGTAGGGGCGTTGGCGGAAGGATTGTTGAACGTCGATGAGCAGCAGGGCGGTTTGTATGAAGAACTCCTTGTGTTGAAGGTCTTCACTGTAGAAACTTCATGCCGCAGTGTCGCACCAGATAGCGACAGGAATCAATCAAATTCGGACATTGATTCCGACGCTCGTAGTCGTCATTACCGCGAAGTCGGGAATCCAGAGCGCTCTCGTATCACACCAACACTATTTCAGGCGCATCCACCGACTGGATTCCCGCCTTCGCGGGAATGACAGCTAGGCGGGTTGTGTGGTGCCCAACCACCGCTCCACCATCCGCACCCACAAGGTCGCGCCCACCGGGATCAGTGCGTCGTTGAAGTCATAACTTGGGTTGTGCAACATGCAAGGCCCCAAACCGTGTCCACCTTCGCGGTGGCTGCCGTCACCATTACCAATCACGAAGTACGCGCCGGGTTTTTCCTGCAAAAAGTAGCTGAAGTCTTCGGCTCCCATGGTGGGATCGAATTCGTGAACGCAGGACTCGCCCACCAGGTCTTGCATGACACGGCGTGCAAATTCGGTCTCGGCAGGGTGGTTGATGGTGGGGGGGTAGTTGCGGCTGAACTCAAAGCTGCAAGTGGCACCAAAGGCCGCTGCCGTGTGTTCCGCCACTGTTTTCATGCGCGCTTCAATCATGTCCAGCACGTCTAGCGTGAAAGCGCGTACCGTGCCCTGAATTTCGCAGCTATCGGGCACCACATTGGTGGCTTCTCCTGCGTGAATCATGGTGACCGAAATCACTCCAGCATCAATCGGCCGTTTATTGCGGGTGATGATGTTTTGAAAGGCTTGCACCATTTGACAGGCCACAGGAACGGGGTCTATGCCCAAATGCGGCATGGCGGCGTGGGATCCTTTACCGCGCACGGTGATGAAAAACTCATTGCTGCTGGCAAAACATGGCCCATTTTTAATGGCGAACTCTCCCACCTTCAGTCCAGGCCAGTTGTGGGCACCGAAGATGGCTTCCATTGGGAACTTCTCAAACAAGCCGTCGCGCATCATTTCGCGCGCCCCGCCGCCGCCTTCTTCCGCAGGTTGAAAAATCAAATAAACCGTGCCGTCGAAATTGCGGTGGGTGGACAGGTGTTTCGCTGCCGCCAGCAACATCGCGGTGTGCCCATCGTGGCCGCAAGCGTGCATCTTGCCCGCCTCTTTGCTGGCGTGGGCAAAGGTGTTGTGTTCTGTCATGGGCAGGGCATCTATGTCGGCACGCAGGCCCAGGGCGCGCGGGCTGTTGCCGTTCTTGATGATGCCGACGACGCCGGTTTTTCCCAGGCCCCGATGCACGGCAATGCCCCACTCGGTGAGTTGATCTGCAATCAGCCTGGAGGTGCGGTGCTCTTCAAAACACAACTCCGGGTGGGCATGAATGTCGCGGCGAAATTTGGCAATGCGGGGTGCGTCGGCGACGATGCTGTCGATGAGTTTCATGGTGGAGATTGAGTAACTATTCGCCAGGGGGAATGACTGTATGGGCGCAGTGTGCCAGTTCTTCATTTCTTTACCTGATTAGTGACAAATTTCAGCCACACGAGTGACAGGCTCACCTGGTGAGCTTGTGGCCGTGCAAGATAGGCCCATCGCAACAGGAGGTGAGCCATGACGATGAACCGAGTGCAATTCCAAGCTGGGCTTTCGATGGCC
>JBJTHI010000052.1:0-2345 GCA_046094425.1 Burkholderiales bacterium
GCCGCTTGCCTCACTACCCCTCGCAACGCCAGGTTCATTCGTGCAGCTGAGGTTTGTCGCTAATCAGGAGTGAAATTGAGTTTCCATCATTCCCAAGGGACGCGGCTCCGCGCAATAGCGCCGAGGATCTTGAGAGCATTCCCCGAATCGCCGTATCCATATCGGTGGGCACCGCCCCGTTCACGTCCATCGACGCCGCCGCTGCGAGGATTTCGGCGTGCTTGTTCAGGGAAGTGACGAGACTGATCCGATCAGGAGCTGCGTCCATTGGTAAGCTCTACTTGGCATAGGGCGACAGTTTTGCTTTGTAGCGCCGCCCAAATAAAACGACGAAACCCGCCATGACGCAGTTCAAGTTTTTGCTCATTTTTCTGAACAAGAACGCAAATCTTGAGCCGTGCTCACCCTGGGTTTGCCCGATGAGTTCATTGAACATGGCGACCCGGCCAAGTTGCTCGCCCTGTGCGGCCTGGATGCGACGGGCATAGAACAAGCCGTGATCAAACGTTTTGGCGGTAAACCCGCCTTGGTGCGCACGGCCGTGAACCAGTAAAGGCTGACAGCCGC
This sequence comes from Burkholderiales bacterium, assembly GCA_046094425.1. Classification (GTDB taxonomy): domain Bacteria; phylum Pseudomonadota; class Gammaproteobacteria; order Burkholderiales; family Burkholderiaceae_C; genus JANPCX01. The sequence continues at coordinate 568 of JBJTHI010000052.1, forward strand.
GAAAAAGATCACAAGCTGTCGCTTGCGGTTACCCTTCAGTTCTTCCATCGCTGACCGAAAAGGCAGATGACGCCTTTTTTTGGTCAAGCAGTTTGCTGCACACCAGCATGGGTGCGCACCACTGGAGAAGAACATGAGTACACCCGCCACCAGCGCCCGTTTTCTCAAAGCCAACCCACATGCTTTAGCCACCATTCTGGAGGCGAGCCAAACCAAGTCCATCATTTCGTCGAAAGATATTTTCGATATCTCGGGCACCAAACTGTGGGCGCGTAACCAGCCCGTATCCGATGCCTTGCAGCGCAAGCTGCTGGATCGCCAACTGCGCGAGCCCCTGGAAACTTGCCTACTGGCCGAGGACGGGGTCACCAGCTACAGCTTGCTTGAAGACTCTGAGCAACTGCTCTCGCGCGACACCCCGCTCACCCACATGCTCAAGCCCTATACCCAGCGTTTGTTGCTGGAGATCAAGCACCTGCCTTTGCATGCCGTGGCGCAACTCTTGCTCACGGCGGGTCAGGCCTCCAAGCCGCAGAGTTTTGAACATGCGCTGCTGGCCATGTTGCTGAACGGCAGTTTGGCCATGGCCCAGGGTGCCAGCACACCCAATGTGCGTTCGGCCATGCTGGCTGGGTTGATGCATGACTTGGGCGAGCTGTACATGGCCCCCGAACATGGCGAGCTAGACGCTGACCGCGATTTGAGTTTTCAAAGTTTTCCCTGATTAGCGACAAACCTCAGCTGCACGAATGAACCTGGCGTTGCGAGGGGTAGTGAGGCAAGCGGCCCGCAAGAGGCGGGGCAAGATGGAGCTGAGATTGAAGCGGCGATTGAACCTGTACTGTGCTTCGGCGAGGTAACGATGGGCGTATTTGACGAAATCGAAGGCGTGGTAGGTGCCCGAGAAGGCGGTCTTCAGATTGCCCAGCAAGGTGTTGATGGCCTTGAACTGCGGCAGCTTGACGCCTTTGGCGCCGCCGCCGGTGACGGTAGCTTGGTGCTCGGCACCGACGAGTTGGACGCTGCGAAAGCACCACAGCCCATCAGACACCACGGTAGCCGAGGGGGCCAGCGACTTGGCGGCAAAAGCACCCACGCCTTCGGTGGTGAGAGGTTGCTGCGCAAAACACGCAAACTGCGGGCGCCCATCGGGCGTGGTCTGCACGGCAGCAATGAAAGGCACCTTGTTCTGCGAGCCACGCCCGGTCTTGCCCCCTGGGAGTTCGCCGCCGAGGTAGGCGTCGTCCACCTCGACACGACCGTCCAGGACGCGGGACTCTTCCCGCTGGCGCATGACTTCCATGAGCTTGTGTTTGATGAGCCAAGCGGTTTTGTAGCAAACCCCCAGATGGCGCATGAGTTCAAGGGCCGAGACGTTGTTCTTGGATTGGGTCAACAGGTGCATGGCCAAGAACCAGCGGGCCAGACCCAGTTTGCTGGACTCAAAGACCGTGCCGCTCATGACGCTGCATTGGTGGCGACAAGCGGTGCACTGGTAGTAAAGGCGTCCTTGGCGACGGAAAGAACTGCTGTGGGCGCTGGCGCACTTCGGACAGGAAAAACCAGACGGCCATCGAGATTCGATGAGGGCGGCTTCACATTTGTCGTTACTACCGTAGCGGTCGAAGAATTCGGCCATCGAAAGCCCAGCTTGGAATTGCACTCGGTTCATCGTCATGGCTCACCTCCTGTTGCGATGGGCCTATCTTGCACGGCCACAAGCTCACCAGGTGAGCCTGTCACTCGTGTGGCTGAAATTTGTCACTAATCAGGATTTC
>JBJTHI010000053.1:0-28584 GCA_046094425.1 Burkholderiales bacterium
CTCTTTAATGTGGGCTGTCAGGCGCAACCAGCGCCGCAAGGCACTGGATATCGCCCGCAGGCAATCCTGGGTACGAGTGGTCAGCGGCGGGTCAAGTTAGCGATCGCGGTCCATGCCATCAAAGAATTGACCGACCTCTACCCGCGCTGGCCCGCACGCCCACAGTGTCTTCCATCATCCGGGGTGCCTCGCCAGGGACATGACAGTTAGCCCCAACTCTGCTGTGCCCATGCCGACAAATCGGCATCCTGGAGTGGGCCCAAATGCACTTGCCGCAGCCTACCTTGCCTGTCCCAGACGACAGTGAACGGCAGTTGCCCTTTGTCGTTGCCCAGTTGGCGGCTCAAATCCAGACCGGTCAAACCCGCGATGGCAATAGGAAAACTGACGGGAATGCGCTTCAAGAAAGACTGCACGGCGGCCATGTTGTCCAAGGCCAATCCAAGCACTTGCCATCCCTTTGGGCGCTGTTGTTGTGCAAAGCCATCCAAAAGTGGCATTTCTTCAATGCAAGGGGGGCACCAGGTGGCCCAAAAGTTCACCACCAGCACTTGGCCTTGAAAGTCAACCAAGCCCAGGTCACCGCCTTGCGGGCGCTCAAAGCGGGTATGCCACCAAGGCAATTCGCTGGCGCGGGGTGAGCGGGTTTGGTGTTGATGCCACCAGGCCCAGCCCGCACCGGCTGCCGCAGCGCCGACGGCAACTGCGCCAAGCGTCAACGTGCGGCGGTTCATGTTTGCCCTTCGTTTTTTTCCGCTGTGATCAGGCGGCGCAGTGCTGAAGCATCACCGCGCTGGGTGAATCCCTGCGCATCGGGTTTGAGAGCGCCACGCAAATCGTCGTGGTCCAGGACGGACAAAAACACAGTGACCAACTCCCCTAGCCACTCACTGCGCCAGGCCACACGGAGCACATCCACGGGTTCACCGCGCGGCCCGTCCACACTGCCCACGTCGTAGCGAATTTGTTGATTCAGCAATTCAATTTCTGCGGCCTTGCTGTCGTCACAAAAAAGCTGCAAGTGCACCGCGTTCAGCCGAGTTGCTGTGCCCCGCCATACCGCTCCGGTGAGGTGGGGGCGAAACCGAGCCAGCCGATCCATCCATGTCAACGCTACTTCGCGCAATGCCAATAGCTCGGCGGGTTGGGTGTCGGCACAAAACAAAGCCAGGTAGTCCCGCACTTGTTCTTCCAACAACTCATTGCTGGGCAATTCGGGCGAGCGCGAACCCTGGCCCACCAAGGCTTTGGCCGCCCGCCGTTTGGCAGGGCCGTACTCCATGCCTTCTTCCACCACCAAGCGTGCGGCAGTAGCGGCGATTTCTTGCGTGATTGACGAGGGGCTCATGGAACCTCCACCGCTCCCATGCGCGCCACGACGGTATGAGCGCGGCCACTCACATAAGCCGACTGCGGGCGTTTTTCAAAACGTTTGGGCGCGGGCAACATCACGGCCAGGCGGGCAGCGGAGAGGGGGGGAAGTGCCGCTGCGTTTTGGCCGAAGTAATGTTGTGCGGCGGCTTGCGCGCCGAACACCCCTTCGCCCCATTCCACATGATTGAGGTAAATCTCCAGAATGCGCTGTTTGGTCAGCAAAGCCTCTAGCATGCCGGTGATTAAAAACTCTTGGGCCTTACGCGGCAGGCTGCGCTCTGCGCTGAGAAAGAGGTTTTTTGCGAGTTGCTGGGTGATGGTCGAGCCGCCCACCACCTTGGGTTCAACCTTGGCAACCACATTGCTTTTCTCGAGCTGCCGATTGCGTTGGTCAGCCCTTTCTTGCGCCTTAAGGTTGCGCTCCCAGGCTTTCTCAATGGCTTCCCATTCCACACCACTGTGGTCGGCGAAATTCGCGTCTTCTGATGCGATCACCGCACGTTTGAGTTGCACTGACATGCCGCTGTAAGCCACCCAACTTTGACGCCAACTGAAGTCTTGTTTTTTCTCTGCGACCAGCCGGACTATTTCAGAACGCTGAAAGGTGGTGGAGCCAGGGGCCACCACAGCCATCAAAGCAATGCGCAGCAGAAAATACAGTTGCAGCGCCAGCAGGGCCAGCACAAAAACGCCGAGCAAACGCAGCAGGTTCTGCACGGTCGTTTTCATGGTTGGTTCAGCTTGGCACGCAAAGAGCTTAGAACGGGTGCCGTGTCAGGCCGAACACCGCGCCACAGGAAGAATGCTTCGGCCGCTTGTTCCACGAGCATGCCCAAGCCATCACGGCCTTGCGCGCCGTGCTGCTGTGCCCACTGAAGAAAGCCTTGAGCAGCCGGGCCGTACATCATGTCCAGTGCCAATGCGCCTGGACGCAAGACGCTGGTCGCCACTGGAATGCCACCGCCCTGCAAACTGCTGCTGCTGGCATTGATGACCACATCGAAGTGATCGCCGCAGTGGTTCAAGGCGTGGGCTTGCAATTCAACGCCATGTTCCTTGGCGAAAGTTTGGTGCTGGTCTGCCAGTGCCTGGGCTTTGTCCAATGAGCGATTGGCGAGCACCAGTTCTTGCGGGCGCTCGGCGATCAACGCCCCCAGCGCACCAGCGGCGGCACCGCCAGCGCCAATGACGAGCACACGTTGGCCAGCCAACACAACCTCGGCGTTGTTTTGAATGTCGCGCACCAAACCCGCCCCATCGGTGTTGTCGGCCAGCCAATCGCCGTCATCAAACCGCAAGGTGTTGGCCGCGCCCGCCAAACGGGCCCGCGCCGTGTGGGACTGAGCCAAGGCATAGGCTTCAAACTTAAATGGGACGGTGACGTTGCAGCCGCGTGCACCGTCTTGCGCGAACTGACGAATGGTGGCGGCGAACCTGTCCAGCGGGCACAACAAGCGCTCGTAACGCAACGCCTGCCCGGTCTGCTGCGCAAACTGTTGGTGAATGAAGGGCGACTGGCTGTGTTCGACCGGGTTGCCCGCAACGGCATAGAGGGCTGTCATGGCACTGACTACCTCTGCATGGCGGTGGTTTCTAGCCCGCCGTCGCGCGTGAATGAAAAACGCCAGGTGAACACATACAAGTCGCCGTGGGCCCGCATGCTGTCGTTGAACTTTCCAAACGGAGCCGCCGCATAAACAATCGCCACAGCTTGCCGATCCAAGGCTCGGGAACGTGAGGGCACGTCAATCTCCGTTTCGACCACACGCCCGTCCGGGGCGATGGTGACGCTGAGGATTAACTCGCCGTAGAGCTTGACGCCTTTGTGGGTCGGGAAAGACCGTGTGCCTCGGTTTTCAATCATGAGGCTGGCGTTGTGTTGATACATCGCCGAAAACTTTTCTTGGGTCGCTGGGCTGACGAAACGTTTTTTGGGCCGCTCGTTCTCTTCTTTCACTCGTTTGGCAATTTCGGCCAACTGTTCAGTCTGTTTACGGCGCTTTTCTTCTAAAGACGTTTCTGCTGGAGTGCCTTTGTCTTGTTTGGGATCTGGTGGTGAGACGAGCGCCAATTCCTGCTTTAGCTGCGCCAGAAGTTGTTGCTGAACTTGTTGCAGTTGTTCCACCCGTTTTTGGGTGTCTTCATCTGCGTCGCCCAAGGTCATGGTGGGCGAGGGTGGCAGAGGTGAGGTGGCGCGCCCGCGTTCTAGTTCACCACCACCCGTCAGGTTGGCTTGGGCGATGGCCTGGGCTTGAGTTGGCGCCTCCGAGGAACGCGCGTTCACCAGAATCACTTCCAGCGGCGTGTCTTGAAATACGCGTTTGAAACCCTCGGGGTCAGCGAAACGGGCGAATACCAAGACAGCATGCACCGCCAAGGAAAAACCAAGCGCGATCTGCAGTGTGGAAAAACGTTGGAAGAACAACATGGTGGCGTGTGCGGTGCGGGCTCACGCTGCCGGCGCGGTGGCCGCGGTGCCGTCTTGCGGGTCGTTTTCTTGTAAATCGATCGCCAGCGTCAACACGCCCGAGGCAGCAGATGCTTCATCCCCGTCCTCCAGTTCCACGTCAGCCTCGGTTGCTTGCGCACTGGATTCGTCGTCCAAGCGAGCCAGCAGTTGTCCGTGGACATCCAGGGTGAGCAGATCCAACCCCGTGACGCGCACCCGCACGTGGGCGTTGCGTGGCAGGCTCTCGCAGCCGGTGGCCCGGAAAACCAGGGGCAAGTCGTCCGCACGCACCAGGCCGTCTTTCATGACCGAAGCATTGAGTTCTTGCACGCTGTTTTGCTGCAAATACTTCAACGTCCAGTAACGCTCGATGCCGGACTGGAAACCGTTGTAGGCGGTGTAGGCTGCGTCAAACCCAGAAATGATGGCCAAGAGGGCTGTGTCCTTGGGTTTGAACGGGGCCACCAAAGCAGCGGTGCGGCCATGTTTGGCGCAGGTAATGATTTGCCACTGGTTCACCAAATCCACATAACGGCGCAGCGGCGAGGTGGCCCAGGTGTATTGGGCCACACCCATGCCTGCATGGGGCAAGGCCTTGGTGCTCATGCGTACTTTGATGCCCGGGGCCAAGCTGGCTTGGCTGCGGTAAATGCCCGGCACGCTGTGCTCGTGTAGCCAAGCGCCCCAGGTACTGTTGGCCAGGATCATGGCCTCGGCCACGATCAAATCCAGTGGTGCACCGCGCTGGCGGGTGCTGATCTTCACTACCTCGTCGCCCGTGGGTTCAGCGCTGTCACTGCGTTCCACGCCTTCGAGGTGGAAGTTGTAGTCAGGGCGGTTGAAATTTTCTGGTTTGCCGCGCACCACTTCGCGCGCGGCCTTGAAGTGCCGGGCCAAACGGAAGGCGACGGCGAGTTCAGGCGCGAATTCGTAGTCTGCACGAGAGAGCCCGGTGAGGCTGTCTTGCGTGACCACCGCGTCCAACTGGTCGTGGCGCAGGTTGGCCGCAATGTGGACTTGTTCCAGTTTGGTCTCGGTTGCTGTCACCGCCAGTGTTGTTTCATCCAGGGTCACATACAGCGATACGGTGGGGCAGTGGCGTCCGGCTTGTAAGGTGTAGTGTTGCACCACCTCGTCGGGCAGCATGGTGAGCTTGTGGCCCGGCATGTAAACGGTGGAGAGCCGCTCGCGCGCCACTTTGTCGATGGGGCTGTCGGGCAGGATCGCCAATGCGGGTGCGGCAATATGAATGCCAAAGACCACACTGCCAGTGCCTAATCCTTGCACGGACAGTGCGTCGTCGATCTCTGTGGTTTGTGAGTCGTCAATCGAGAAGGCTTGCGCGCTGGCCAAGGGCAAGGGGTCTTTGATGGCGGGCGCTTGCAAGGCCGCAAACCCCGTGCCCTTGGGGAATTGCTCAAACAGAAAACGCCGCCAGTGAAATTGGTAGGGCGAGGTGATGGCACCGGCTTGGGTGAGTAAGGCCAGTGGTGCTTTTTGCGAGCGTTTGGCCGCTTCCACCACCGCCTTGTACTCGGCTGCGTTTTTGTCGGGCTTGAACAAAATCTTGTAGAGCTGCTCACGCACAGGGGTTGGGCAAGCACCTTCAACCAACTGCTGCGCCCAAGCATCTATTTGCGCGGCCAGTTGTTTTTTGCGTTCGATGCCGAGCAGGGCGGCTTTGACGATGTCTTGCGGCGCTTTTTTGAACTGGCCTTTGCCCAGGCGGCGGAAATAGTGCGGTGCCTCAAACAGACTGAACAACGCGGCAGCTTGGTGGGTCAGATCGGCATCTTTGCTGAAGTAGTCGCGCGCGAGTTCGGCGAAACCAAACTCGTCCTCTGGTGCGAACTCCCAGGCCAAGTCCAAGTCGATGTCCGTTGAAATTTGTTTGGCCGAGGCCATCAACTCGGCGGGGGCAGGCGCAGCGAACTTGAGCATCACGTTGGCGGCTTTGACCTTTACCCGTTTGCCCGAGTCGAGTTCGATTTGCATCGAGCTGTCGGCCTCAGCCATGACACGGCCCGCCAGGAACTTGCCGGTTTCTTCAAAAAGTACATACATGGACGAGATTGTGGCTGAGGCTGCTGTGTTTCTAAGAGCGTTTCTTAGCGCTGCTTAGTAGCGCTTGCGCTGGCTGCCGCGCTGGGGGTGGGTGCTGATACCGCAGTTGATCCCGATCCTGTTTTGCCAGGGTGACTGAGCGGCCCCTTTTGCCCACATGCGCCGACCAGACACAAGGCAGTGATCAGGGACAAACGTTGAAACGAACCCACCACGGTCCGCGGCTGCGTCACTACACAGGGTCTTTGGGCCTTGGCTACACTGTTCGAGTACTGATTCATGGCATTGATTTTAATGATCACACAACAACCCACCCCTTTGAGCGACGCTGACTACCACCGCATCACAGCCGCGCTGTTGTCACGGCTAGAGGCCACAGTGGACGAATGGTTGCAACAGGACGTGGTGGACATTGACGCGCATCGCACGGGCGGCTTGTTGGAGTTGACTTTTCCCGGGGGCAGCAAGGTGGTTGTCAACACCCAACCACCTTTGCACGAACTGTGGTTGGCCGCCCGCAGCGGCGGTTTCCATTACAAATTCGTCGATGGCGTGTGGCGCGACACGCGCGACGGGCGAGATTTTTTCGAGGCTTTGTCTGCATGCGCATCCGAGCAAGCGGGCCAAACGCTGAAATTCACCGCAACCTGAATGAAAAAATCAGCGAGAAAAAATGTCCAGAATGCTCTTGCGCTCCTCTTGCGTGACAGGCATTGGATCGGCCAAGCCCAGGCTGCTGACACCTTGACCTTGGGCATATTCCTGGTAGTACCACTCGCCCCCCACTTGCACCACGCCTTCGGGCGGCTTATTCGATGAAAGCGGTACGCCCTTGAGCGCGACTGACATGTAGTCGATCCAAACGGGCAGCGATAACCCACCGCCTGTTTCTCGGTCGCCCAATTTGCGCGGGTTGTCGTAACCCATCCACACCACAGCCACCACGTCCGAGTGGTAACCAGCAAACCAGGCGTCCATTGAATCGTTGGTGGTTCCAGTCTTGCCGTAAATGTCGCTTCGTTTAAGTTGGGCCTGTGCCTTGGCCGCTGTACCGCTGCGTGTGACTTCTTGCAGCAAGTTGTTCATGACGAAGGCGTTGCGTGCGTCCAAGGTGCGCAGAGATTCGTCCAGCACCACAGGCTTGGTTTCAATCAAAACACGGCCTTTGGAATCCGTGATTTTTTCGATCAAGGCGGGGTCGAGCAAATATCCCCCGTTGGCGAACACGCCATAACCCGAAGCCATTTGCAAAGGGGTGACCGAGCCGGCCCCCAAAGCCATGGTCAAGTAGGCAGGGTGTTTGGCGGCGTCAAATCCAAAGCGTTGAATCCATTGCTGTGCGTAACCCGGCCCCACGGATTGCAAAATGCGTATTGACACCATGTTCTTGGACTTGGCCAAGGCCGAACGCATGGACATGGGGCCGGCGAAGGTGCCGTCGTAGTTTTTGGGTTCCCAGGGTTGACTGCCCGTCACATCTGCACCGAAAAACAGCGGTGCGTCATTGATGACGGTGCTAGCGGTAAAACCTTTTTCCAGCGACGATGAATATATGAAGGGCTTGAAACTAGACCCCGGTTGACGCCAAGCCTGGGTGACGCGGTTGAACTTGTTGCGGTTGAAGTCAAACCCGCCCACCATTGCGCGGATGGCACCGGTGTTGGGGTTGAGGGCGATAAACGCCCCTTCAACCTCGGGTTGCTGTGTGATGCTCCAATCAACTTTGGCTCCACGAATCAAACGAATGACCGCGCCACGGCGAATTTGCACCTTGGGGTTGGCTTTGTCGGCCAGGCCCGATGTGGCGGGTTTGAGGCCCTCGCCTTGAACAGTCACGCTTTCACCGGTTTGCAACACGGCCACCACTTTGCGCGGATTGGCCTCCAGTACGACAGCGGCTTTGAGTTCATCGTTGTCGGGATGGTCGACCAAGGCCTCCGCAATCCGTGTATCTAGATCGGCGGCGTTCGCAGGCAATTCAATCGTGGCTTCGGGGCCGCGATAAACCTGACGACGCTCAAAGTCCATGATGCCCTTGCGCAATGCACGGTAGGCCGCGAGTTGCTCGTTGGAATTCACACTGACGTAGACATTCAGCCCGCGGCTGTAGGCGTCTGCGCCGTAATGCTCAAAAACCAACTGACGCGCCGCCTCGGCCACGTACTCCGAATGCACAGGCAGGTCCGACTGGTTGCGGTACTTCAGTTTTTGTTGCTTGGCCTCTTCGTGTTGCTCGGCCGTAATGAAACCGTTGTCCAGCATGCGGTCAATGATGTGCTGCTGGCGTTGCGTGGCGCGTTTGGGGTTGGAAATGGGGTTGTAGGCGGAGGGCGCTTTAGGCAATCCGGCGAGCATGGCCGCTTCGGCCACCGTCAGCTCTTTCATGGACTTGCCAAAGTAAATTTCTGCGGCAGAGGCAAAACCATAGGCCCGCTGTCCCAAAAAGATTTGGTTCATGTAGACCTCCAAGATTTGATCCTTGGACAGCAAGGTTTCAATCTTGAGTGCCAGCAATATTTCGTAAATTTTTCGAGTGACGGTTTTTTCGCTGGACAGGTAAAAATTGCGCGCCACCTGCATGGTGATGGTGGACGCGCCTTGGCGTCCTACACCACCGAACTGCGAGAGACCGGCGCGCACAATGCCTTTGTAGTCCACGCCGCTGTGGGAATAAAAGCGGGCGTCTTCAATGGCCAGTACCGCGTCTTTGACGACCTTGGGGATTTGCGAAATAGGGGTGAAGTCGCGTCGCTCCTCGCCGAACTCCCCCAGCAAGACGTTGTCTTGCGAATAGATGCGCAGCGGCAGCTTGGGGCGGTAGTCGCTCAAGCCCGACACTTCAGGCAGATTCGGGTAGGCGATCGCCAGGGCAATGGTCAACAAGAGCAAGGCCGCCAGCGCGCCTGCCGCCAGCAATCCTGTCGCCCATCCCAGCAGCCACAGCAGACCCCGCACCCACGGCGTTGAGGAAATTGACATGGTTCAGCCAGGATTCGTGCCAGAAAGGTTTCCGGCTGGGGATTGAGATAAGTGCATGCAACTCCAATACTCCAGGGTTTAATTATAGAAATGGGCCCACCTACCGGCCGACACAACAGCGCCGCGATGCAGGAAGTCAGGCGTAACAGTTTTGAAACAGTTGGCGTAATCCATCGCGTATTCCCTAGGGTTCACCCGAAAAGACTGAAGTGAGAGAGCGTTTTTCGTCTGTGTTTCGCAACGAGACGGGTCTTTGAAAACGGGATTTCTCTTTGCTGAACAAGGACTTTACTGCTAGCATTCAAGTGAACTATTAACAAGCGAGCGCCTCTTTCGGCGCGTTGGGAGAAGGTGTCGTGAGCTTGCTGGACACGTTATTAGGTAGAAAACACCCGCCAATGATTGGGTTGGACATCAGCTCGTCCAGCGTCAAACTTGTTGAATTGAGCCAAAACGCTTCGGGCGAGTATGTCTTGGAGCGTTTCGCGTCCGAGGCATTCGAAAAGGGCTGGATTAATGACGGCCAAATCGAGAAATTCGACGAAGTCGCAGAAGCGGTTAAACGTGTTGTCTCTAAAAGTGGCACACGAACCAAGCAAGCTGTGCTGGCCATGCCGCAGTCGGCCGTCATCACCAAAAAAATCATGCTCCCTGCTGGACTGCGGGAAGAAGAGCTTGAGATGCAGGTGGAGTCCGAAGCCAATCAGTACATCCCGTTCTCTCTGGATGAGGTGAGTTTGGATTTCTGCGTCATTGGTCCCAGTCCCACGTCGGTGGGTGATGTGGAGGTGTTGATCGCCGCCTCGCGCAAAGACCGTGTTCAAGACCGCCAAGGTTTGGCAGAAGCGGCAGGCCTCAAGCCGGCCATCTTAGACATTGAGTCTCACGCCTCGCGCCTGGCCATGGGGCGCGTGATTTCGGCCTTGCCCAATGAGGGAAAAGATGCCTTGGTCGCACTGTTTGAAATTGGCGCCGACACCACCAGCCTCAAAGTGTTACGTGACGACGAGATGCTGTACGACCGCGACCAAGCCTTTGGTGGTGCGCAACTGACGCAGTTGATTTCGCGTCAGTACGGTTTTTCGTTTGAAGAGGCCGAGCAGAAAAAACTGGCAGCAGACTTGCCTGAGGATTACGAAACCACCATCCTTGCGCCGTTTGTAGACAGCCTGTCTCAAGAGATCGGTCGCGCTTTGCAGTATTTCTTCACTAGCACGCCCCACCACAAGGTTCACTATGTGATGCTGGCTGGCGGCACTGCCGCGCTGCCCGGTCTGAAGGACAGAGTGACGGAGTTGACCGGTTTCGCCTCCATGGTGGTGAACCCGTTTGACAACATGCAACTCGGTTCGGCAGTGCGTGAAAGCAAATTGCGGCGTGAGGCTTCGACCTACCTCACAGCTTGCGGCCTGGCCATGCGGAGGTTCTTGCAGTGATTTTGATCAATCTACTCCCGCACCGTGAAGAACGCCGCAAGCGGCGTGAAAAGGCGTTCATTGCTGGACTGGTTTTCTCAGCGATGATGGGTTTGGCGGTGGTGGGCGTTTGGTACCTCATCGTTCAACAAATGATCGCGGGTCAGCAGCAGCGAAACGCTTTTCTGACTGCGGAGATTCAGAAGCTCGAAGTACAAATCAAAGACATTGCTTCGCTGCGCAGCGACATTGAGTCACTCAAGGCTCGCCAAAAAGCAGTGGAAGATTTGCAAGTCGACCGCAATGTGCCTGTTTATTTGTTGAACGAATTGGTGCGTCAAACGCCCGAGGGCATTTACTTCACCAGCGTGAAACAAGATGGCCAGGTGTTGACCGTCAGCGGCATTTCGCAAACCAATGAACGTGTCTCCGAGTTGCTCAGAAACACCAATAACAACTCGCCGTGGTTGGTCAAGCCCGAGTTGATTGAGATCAAGGTGGCGGCTGTGCAAGCGGCCAACAGAGATCAGCGCCGTCTCTTTGATTTTTCCATGAGGGTCAGCGTCAAGCGGCCTCAGGATCAAGCGGCGGCGCAAGACGGCGCAGCCTCCGCGCCCGTGCCTGCCGTAGTGCCCCCCGCAGCGGCGAAGAAGGTCTGAGGTTCACATGGCGAACAGTCGATCATTCAACGTGGATCTCAACTCGGTGTTTGAGGGCGCTGCTTCTCAGTTTCGAGGTCTCAACCCAAAAGAGCCGGGTCAATGGCCCATCATGCCTAAGCTGGCGATGTGGCTGGCATTGGCCGTCATGCTGGTCGTGCTGGGCTGGGTTTTCCTGCTCTCTGAGACACACGATGCCCTTGAAGCTGAACGTGCTAAGGAGCCCACTCTCAAGCAGGACTTTCGGGGCAAGCTTGCCCAAGCGGCGAACCTGAGTGAGTTGCGCAAGCAAAAGCTGCAAGTTGAAGAGTACGTCACTCAACTTGAAAAACAACTGCCGGGCAAAGCTGAGATGGATGCCCTGTTGTCCGACATCAATCAAGCGGGCTTGGGGCGCGGTTTGCAATTCGAGTTCTTTAGACCGGGGCAAGTAGTGGTGAAAGATTACTACGCAGAGCAACCGATAGGTGTCAAAGTCTCTGGTCGCTACCACGATATCGGAGCGTTTGCAGCCGACATCGCCAACCTCTCTCGAATTGTCACGTTGCACAACATGCAAATCAACGCAGCTACCAAAGAGTCTGGCGCGGCGTTGTCGATGGAGGCTACGGCGAGAACGTATCGTTACCTTGACCAAGCAGAAGTCCAGCAGGTGAGAGAGGCTGCCGCCAAGGCGAAAGCGGGGGCGAAAAAATGAGTGTTCAGAAACGAAGTTTTCTGTTGACGGTTGCGGCGGCCGCCTTAACGCTGCTGAGCTTCGCTGGATGCAGTGGAGGGCAGGATGAACTTCAGGAATGGATGGAGCAGCAGCGGCGTGAGGTGAAGCCTAGCGTCACACCTCTTTCGGCACCAAAGAAGTTCATTCCTGAGCCCTATGCTGCTTTTGATGCGGTTGAACCCTTCAGCACCCAGAAGCTGACGGTTGCGTTGAAGCAGGAAACGAGGCAGGCGAATTCTTTATTGGCGTCAGAAGTGAATCGACCCAAAGAGCCTCTGGAGGCTTATCCACTGGACAGCATGGCGATGGTGGGCAGTGTCAGCAAACAAGCCAAACCAACAGCCTTGTTGCGGGTAGACAAGCTGCTTTACCAGGTCAAATTGGGAGATCGCTTGGGGCAGAACTACGGGAAGATCATGAAGATCACAGAGACGGAGATCTCCCTGAGAGAAATTGTTCAGGACGCGACCGGCGAATGGATAGAGAGAAACACCACGCTTGAGCTCCAGGAGAAGGCGAAATGAAGAACATGGGAAAAGACATGATGGCAAAGCTGTGGGTCAGCGCTCGGATGAAACTGCGGTCTGCTGGCCTCACGCTGTTGTTGCTTGGTGGCGTGTCGTTTTCCGCCTTGGCGCAAAACGCCATTCAATCGGTGAACAGCAGCCAACAAGCTGGCGCAGATGTGGTGCGTGTGGAATTATCACAAGCACTCACAGAACTGCCAAAAGGCTTCGCCATCCAATCACCTCCTCGTGTGGCCATCGATTTGCCAGGGGTCGCCAACAGCGTTGGGAAACCCATGGTTGAAGTGAACCAAGGCAATGTGCGTTCTATCAATATTGCCCAGTCGGGCGAAAGAACGCGCTTGGTTCTGAACTTGAAACAAGCCGCCAATTACCGTGCTGAATTGCAAGGTAAGGTCTTGCTGCTCATCGTTGAGGCCTCTGGATCAGGCGTGTCTGCGGCCGTCACACCGTCTCAGCCAGAAACGGTTCGATTTGCGGAGAACCTCAATCGCACGCAGCTACCTTTGCAGGGCATCGACTTTCGCAGAGGCCCCGACGGTTCCGGCCGCGTTGTAGTGGACTTGCCTAACAACCAAGTGGGTGTGGACATTCGCCAGCAAGGCCAAGGCTTGGTCGTGGAGTTCTTGAGATCGACGTTACCAGACAGCTTGCGGCGTCGGCTCGATGTCACCGACTTTGGAACGCCTGTGCAGATTGTGTCCACGACACAAAGCGGAGACCGTGTGCGTATGGTTGTGGAGCCGCGAGGCAATTGGGAGCACAGCGCGTACCAAACCGACAACCAGTTTGTGCTGGAGGTGCGCAACCAAGTTGTTGATCCCAACAAGCTGGTGCAAGGCCCTGGATTCAACGGCGAAAAACTGTCTCTGAACTTTCAAAACATTGAAGTTCGAGCATTGCTGCAAGTTATCGCCGACTTCACCAACTTCAACGTGGTGACCAGCGACACGGTGACCGGCAACGTGACCCTGCGGTTGAAGGATGTGCCATGGGATCAGGCCCTGGAAATCATTCTTCAGTCCAAGTCCTTGGGCTTGCGCAAGTCTGGCAACGTGATCTTGATTGCACCCAAAGACGAGTTGGCGGCAAAAGAAAAAGCGGATCTGGAAGCTAAGGCTCAAATCACGCAATTGGAGCCAGTGCGTACCCAGGCCTTCCAGTTGAACTATGCCAAAGCTGAAGTGGTGGCCAAAGGGTTGACTGGGCAAGGTGGCGGGGGCGATAGCAACTCCAAAATCGTTTCCTCGCGTGGCAGCGTGGTGTTCGAGACCCGAACCAACCAGCTTTTTGTCACCGACATTCCCTCCAAGCTGGAAGAAATCCAGGGCCTGATTGCGAAGATTGACATTCCTGTGCGTCAAGTGTTGATTGAAGCGCGCGTTATTGAGGCTGAAGACACGTTTGGCCGCTCTCTTGGCGTTCGTTTGGGAACGGCCGATTTGCGAGGTATACGTGGCGGCGTGCCCGGTTACAGCGTGGGTGGCGATAACCGTATTACTGTCGGCGGAAATATGAACGCGATCGGAGCCCAAACCATACAAACGACTGCAACGACGGTTCCATTCAATGACACGCAGTTTGTGACCTTGCCGGCGAACCGGCCCGGTAGTGCTGCCGCAGGCAGCCAAGTGGCTACCTTTGCACTTTCTTTGTTTGGTGCCAGTTCCAACCGGTTCTTAAACTTGGAAATCTCCGCGCTGGAGGCCGATGGCCGGGGTAAGGTAGTTTCAAGCCCGCGCATCATTACCGCCGACCAGGTCAAAGCGTTCATAAAACAAGGTCAACGGGTACCGTTTCAGAAGGCAACGTCCAGTGGAGCAACGTCGGTGGAGTTTCAAGAGGCCGTATTGAAGCTGGAGGTCACGCCTCAAATTACGCCTGAAGGAAACGTCATATTGGATGTTGAGGTGACCAAGGACAGCATTGCGGCAGCTGCTACTTCCCTAGGTGGGGCCATCAACACTAAACAAGTGAAAACACAGGTGCTGGTCGAGAATGGTGGCACCGTGGTGATTGGTGGTATCTACGAACAAAACGACCGGGAGAGTACCACGAAGGTACCTTTACTGGGCGACATTCCCTATCTCGGCAATCTGTTCAAATCCAGAGACAGGGTACGAGATCGCACCGAGCTGTTGATTTTCCTCACGCCCAAGATCATTAGTGAGCGCGAGTCTGCTCGGTAGTGAAATTCGCGGCGACCATAGGGTATTGAGTACATAAGTACGACGGACATATATGATGAAGACTAAGAGTTTGTTTTTACTGGGTATTGCTTCGGTTTCAATTGTTTTGAGCGCTTGCGGCGGCGGCGGTGGAAGTGCGGGCACGTCGCCGTTCGACCCCAACGCAGGCAATGCTCCGGCAGCAGACTTGGATTTGTCCCCGGACAAAGTCCAACTTGTGAATACACCTAACTCGAAGGTGACGCTGACGGTAACTGCGATTGACGGGCAAAAACGGGCACTCAAAGACGTTGATGTGGTGGTTTCTGTTGCGTCTGGTAGTGACGCGGTCGTTACTCAAACTTCCACCAAGACAAACGATCAAGGGCGCGTGACCGCAGACATCACAGTTGGTGCCAACAGAGCCAACCGATCAGTGACGATCGAAGCGCGATCGGGTGCAATCAAGAAGAGCACAACCCTTCAAGTCACCGGCGCGGTTATCACCAGTACCTTGTCGGCACCCGTGATTTCTCCTGGAGCGAGTGGAACCATTCGATATCGGGTTGTTGACCAGGCGACAAATCCGATGTTCGGTCAAGTTGCCCAGGTTACCGGGCCAGGTTTCTCCCCTTCAACAGCGACAGGTTCTACGGACGTCAACGGAGAGTACACCTACTCATTTCAGGCGCCTTCGGCCACTGGGCAATACACTGTTTCTACGCTCATAGCTGGCGTTCGCAGTGACGTTATTGTCTCGGTTCAACCTGCCAGTACTGTCCCCGAAGTTCCTGCGGAGCTGAACATTTCGTCTGCCTCTGTCTCTGCCAACCCAAGCGTGATCCCGGTGAACTCGACGGGTGCGCAAAATAGAACCGAGATCCGCGCCTTATTTCTCGGCCCCAATAACGCCCCGATAAGAAACGTTCGAGTTCGCTTTGATCTCGACGGCGACTTCAATTCGGTTGGTGGCAGCTTTACCAATCAAGCATCGATTGTTTACTCCGATGCCAACGGCATCGCAACGACGGCCTATGTACCTGGCCCGCGGCCCAGTCCGACAAATGGTGTCACCATCCGGGCATGCTACGGCAAAACCGATGCCGATTTGGTCAATGGAGAATGCCTTAGGTCGGCCCGTACTACGCTGACAATTGTCAATGATCCGCTGGGCGTCACGATTGGCACCGACCTGTTAATCGTGGTCAACTCCGCAAACCTGACATTCGAAAGGAATTTTGTTATTCAGGTCGTCGACTCTGCTGGGAATGCAAAACGCGATGTGAACGTCAGTGCTTCAATCGATCTGCCGTGGTACTACAAGGGCATCTGGACTCCCGGCACCGATGGATGGATAAAGAGCACCACCGCAGTGTGTCTGAACGAGGACGCCAATCGAAATGGTGTGTTGGAGGGATTCACAGAAGACTTGGATAGGGACAATCGGTTAGAACCAGGGAAGTCCGATGTCAGCGTACTCTTGATTGACACCAAAACGGATGCCTCTGGTTTAGCGAAACTTAAACTCACCTATCCACAAAACTATGGTTCTTGGGTAACCACAAGGATTACAGTCGCCGCATCCGGAGTACTTGGTACAGAAGGTCGAGCGAGTTATCTCGAGGACCCGATGCGTGTACCGGTAGACATGGTAAAAAACAAAGACGTGGAGCCGCCCTTTCGCGTGAGTCCCTATGGCATCAACGGCTCGAATATCGAAATAGACGGGGTCACACGGAATGGCTGTTACCGGAGTGACTAAGCAGCGTCGAGGGTTCAGCTATTGACGAAGCGATGCGACCAATCGTAACGCTCTGTAAAACCGATTGAGATCAACAGGATTCAGACGATATACATGCAGACGTGCTTCAACTTTGGAGGTCTGTTGTGAATCGAGTCCTGTCGCTGCCCCTCAACACCGTTACCCCAGCTCAATTGCAAGCCCTCACCAGGGGGCGGCATGATACGCAGGTGACTGGCTTTCAATCCGTGGTGTTAAATCATGGTTTGGGCCAGGTTGAAATGCGTTTTGCACCTGCCGAGAACCCCTTGGAAGCGGGTGCGCGGGTTTATGTTTGGTGGAAAGGTGGCGGTTTTGTTTGCGCCCCTGCTGATCAGGTTGATGCACAAGCCGCCGAGTCCGCGCGTGTGGCGCGTCGTGTGTCTGATGCCCGATTTGCCTTGGCTGAAGCCCGCAAAGAGCGTGCGTCTCGTTTTGGTGGATTGAACTCTGCCCCCATGCCGCTGGATGTGGACCTGGGTATGTCGGACACCGTCAGCATCTATTGATGCGGACCCGCTCTCCTGGCGCGCAGGCCGCATGAGTAAATCGCTCGGCGCAAGCTAGCTCAATCACCGCGATCCGGATTTCGCCTTGCGCCTAGCAGCGCCAACCACACTTGCTCAGCGCCGGTCGGCGCTCGCCCTGACGCTATCAGCAATGGCCACTGTCTGCGTGTGAGCCATTGGTAGAACGCAGCATGTTCCCCCTCCAAGTTTTCAAGGGCTTGCAAGTGTTGTTTGACCACTTGTAGATCACCACGCGACAGCGGGCCAGACAGAGCGCCTGCCAAGCCGCGCTGTTCCACCGAATTGAGCGTGCCCCTTGCCAGCGGCAGCAGGGCCTGCAAAGCCTGTTTTTCATCCAATCCCAACAAACGCCACAACTGCACGGCTTCATGCAGCAGGGGCAGTAAAAAGCTGGCGGCATAACCCGCGCTGGCGTGGTAAATCGCCCTGCTGCCCGGCGGCAGGGCGAAGGGATGCATGCCCAGCGCTTGGGCCATGCCGTGCAGTGTGGCGCTCAACGCGGGTGAGGCTTCAATGGCGACACTGCTGCCTGACAAGTTGGCCAGTGCGGACTGCGGGTCAGAAAATATCTGCAAGGGATGAAAACCACCCACCTCGGCCCCTTGTGTTGCCGCAGCGGCCAAAGCAGATAGCTCGGTGGCACCACTGCAATGCACCACGCTCTGCCCGGCTCGCCACTGCAACGCAGTACAAACCGCTGCAATCTGATCGTCAGACACGGTGACAAAAACCATGGGGTGGTTTGCCGCATCTTGCATGGAAACGGCCTGACAGCCCGGCAGGCGTGAGGCCAAGGCTTGGGCGGACGCCCACCGTTGGCTGGCGAAAGCGGTGACGGAGTAACCCGCCGTGGACAAGGCGAGCGACAAGGTTTGCGCAACGCGGCCCGCACCTATGAAAGCCATATCGTTCATTTACCAAGTTTAGAGTCGTCGTTGGCGCTACCCAACCCGATTTCGGTTGGGACGATCCATCGCGGCTCATGCACCGTAGTCACTGGTATTTGCGCCGCATGAAGTACGACATCCAAGCTTTGATCTTGGCGCCGACGTCTATGGCAGCTTTCTAATCCTTGTCACGCACCGGCTTCAAACCCACAACTGACGCCAGCCCTCTGGGCCCAGTTGCTGCAAGGTCGCGATGTTGCGCTGGACAATAGCGTCTGCGCCGTCAAAGGTCTTCATGGCAGCTTCAATGCTGGCTTCGCGCAGCAAGTGCAGCATGGGATAGGGTGAGCGGTTGCTGTAGTTCTCAATGGCGTAGGCTCGGTGCCTGCAAACTGGTAGTGCGGGTGGAAACTGGCAATTTGCAGCACGCCGTCTAAGTTCAGTTCCAGCAACGCAGCATCGGCCAAATCCAGAAAATCGTTGTAGTCGAAAAAATCAGTCAGGACTTCAGGGTGAATCAACAGCGTTGTCTCTACCACTTGCGGGTCGGCTTGCGCCAGGTGTTGCAACTCGTGGATGAGTTTTTCCAGCAGCGCCTCGGGCGTGGTCGCGCGGCTCACCACATAACGAATTT
The DNA here is from genome assembly GCA_046094425.1 of Burkholderiales bacterium. Taxonomy (GTDB): domain Bacteria; phylum Pseudomonadota; class Gammaproteobacteria; order Burkholderiales; family Burkholderiaceae_C; genus JANPCX01. The sequence continues at coordinate 18,185 of JBJTHI010000053.1, forward strand.
GGTTTTTCAAATGCACCGCCTTGGCAAAGGGGCACAGTTGCAGGCCGATCACCGCGCGGGTGAGCCAAGTTTGGGTGTGGTTGATGAAAGTGTCGTCTGTGGGCATGGAAGCAGATTGTCCACGCTGACGGGCACAGACCTTGTTAGATGGAGTGCCCAGCGTACGACCAACTCGTTTGCTGTGTCGGAGTTGTCGATGAAATGGGGTGTGCCGCTGTTGGCGTTGTGGCTGGCTCTTCCATCTGCGCAGGCCGCCGTGTTCAAAACAGATCACGTCACTGCCGAACTCGTCGCCGAACAAACGGCAGTGCAGCCCGGCCAAACCCTGCGTGTGGGCCTCAAGATAGACCACCAACCCCACTGGCACACCTACTGGCGCAACCCCGGCGATTCAGGCCTGCCCACCACGGTGAACTGGACGCTGCCAGTCGGCGCAAGCATCAGCGACATCCAATGGCCAGCCCCCCACCGTTTGCCCGTGGGCCCCTTGGTGAACTACGGCTACGAGAATCAGTTGTTGCTGCCGCAAACACTGAAGGTGCCCGCCAACGCAACGCCGGGCAGCACCCTCATGCTGCGCGCCCAGGCCAATTGGTTGGTGTGCAAAGACGTATGCATTCCCGAAGGCGGTGAGTTGACGCTGCAACTGCCTGTGGTGTCCCAAGACGTGATGCCGGGCTCCACCGCCCATCTGCCTGCCTTCGATCAACTGGAGGCCGCTGCGCCCCAGCCCTTGCAAGGCTGGACGGCGCGGCTCCAACGTGCGGGCAGTGAGTTGCTGTTGACACTGGATGCACCAACGTCCAGGTCACCAAGCACTCAAGCGAAACCTGTGGGTGCCACAAGCGTTGCCAATGAACCTTGGCCCGTGGTTCATGTGTTTCCTTATGCCGAACAGGTGCTGGTACCTGCTCGCCACGAGGTGTATCGCACCGCGAGTGGTTACGCCGTGAAGCTCGCGTTGATGGACGGGGCCAGCTTGCCTGCTTCTTTGAGCGGCGTGTTGGTGGCCCAAACAAAGGGTGGCGAATTGCCGCCGTTCTCCTGGAACGCATCGCCACAAAAAGCCGGTGAGTTCAACGCACCCGTGGAGGTGGTGAGCGCACTGCGCTGGCCGGAGGGGGCGACCAAAATGCCCGATGCGGGGCCACAAGGCGGCCCGGTGTCTCTGCGCGGCGGCGGTTGGACGGGTGGGGGTGGCATGTCTTGGCTTTTCACCTTGGCCCTGGCCTTTGTCGGCGGCATGTTGCTCAACCTCATGCCTTGTGTGTTCCCGGTGCTGTCGATCAAGCTGTTGTCTCTCTCGCATAACGGACAGCAGGGCCATCACACCGCAACCAGCAAACGACAACACGCCTTGGCCTACAGCCTCGGCGTGGTGCTCACCTTTTTGGCCTTGGCCGCTTTGTTATTGGCCCTGCGCGCGGCGGGTCAAGCCGTGGGCTGGGGGTTTCAATTGCAAGAACCTTGGGTGGTATTGAGCCTGGCTTTGCTGTTCTTTTTGATTGGCCTGAACTTAATAGGCAGCTTTGAGTGGAGTCTGGCTTTGCCATCTGGTTTGGCGCTTTGGCGTGCGCGCCACCAGGGCGTGGATGCCTTTGCCTCGGGTGTGCTCGCGGTGGTGGCTGCCAGCCCCTGCACGGCCCCCTTCATGGGCGCAGCGCTGGGTTTTGCGGTGACCCAGTCAGCAGCCATGGGCTTGCTGGTGTTCGCCGTGCTGGGTGCGGGCATGGCAGCACCTTATGTGGCCTTGGTGCTGTTGCCCAGTTGGCGCGAGCGTTTGCCCAAGCCGGGGCCGTGGATGCTGCACCTGAAACAACTCCTGGCCTTCCCCATGTTCCTCACCGTGCTGTGGTTGTTGTGGGTGCTGGGCCAGCAAGTGGGTGTGGATGGCCTCATCGCCGCCACTTGGTGTTTGGTGGCTCTGGGTTTTGCACTGTGGCTGTTAGCCGTGTGGAAGAGCCGCCCGGCTTGGGCGCGGATGGCGGCCTTGTTGGTGGTGCTGCTCGCCTTGTGGAGCGCGTCCCCCTTAGACGCAACGCGGGCTTCACAGGCGACGGCTTCCGCGCACGGCATGAGCAGAAGTACCGTTGGCAGCGATGCCGCGTGGGCCGCCTACGACCCCGCTCAAATTGACCTGCACCTCGCCCAAGGTAAAGCTGTGTTTGTTGATTTCACGGCAGCGTGGTGTGTGAGCTGCCAGGTCAACAAAAAACTGGTGCTGGAGACTGAGGCCACCCAACAGGCTTTCGCCCGAGCCGGTGTGGTTTTGATGCGTGCCGACTGGACGAACCGTGACCCCATCATCACCGAAGCCCTTGCTCGCTTGGGCCGCAGTGGGGTGCCGGTGTATGTGCTGCTGCGGCCGGGCAAAGCGCCGTTGTTGTTGCCTGAGGTGTTGACTTCAGGACTGGTGAGAGAAGCACTCCAGACCTTGTAAAGCCATGCCATTGAGCACCTCTACAGCGGATAGTCGTAGCGAACAAACCCCTTGAATTGCGCAAGCTGGTCGTAAAGCGCTCTTGCGTTGCGGTTGTCTTCCTGAGTCAACCAATAAAGCCGCTGCGCCTGACGTGCCCGAGCCAACTCGGCCACGGCTTCGATCATGGCCCGCGCTAAACCTTGACCGCGTGCCTCGGGGGCGACGAAGAGGTCTTGCAGATAACACACCGTGGGTGCCCAGGTGCTGGTGTGGAAGAGGCAGTGCGTCAGCCCCAACAGCCGCCCGTTCACCTCCACACCCAAACCGTGCAGGCCGTCTTGTGCTCGTAGGCGTCGCCAAGCGGTGTCGAGTTCGGCGTCGGTGATCGGGGTTTGGTAGAAGGTTTTGTAGCCGCGTGCCAGCGTCAACCAATCGCTGTGGTGGTGGTCGAGCAAAGGTGTGATGCTGTGGGCCATGAAAATCCCTGAGGCGGTGGAGGCGAGCTCCGTCAAATAACGTAGTGACTTGCTTGCCAATGCTGAACTTTAACGAGCCATTGCAACTGCCATTCCGATAAAGTCTGTTCCCGTCACGTGAACATGCGCCCATCCTCCCCATGACCGAGCAAAAAATCGAGGTTTATCCCCACGCCGCCGGTGGCTGGGGTGCGCTCAAAAGTGTGGCCAAGCAGCTCATACGCCAACGCATTGCCGCCAAGGGCGCGCGCACTTTGCTCTCGGCTAACCAGCCTGATGGTTTTGATTGCCCCGGCTGCGCTTGGCCTGACCGTGACCACAGCTCGACCTTTGAGTTTTGCGAAAACGGGGTGAAAGCCGTAGCGTCTGAAGCCACCGCCAAACGGGCGACACCGGAAGTGATTGGCTTGCGCACCGTCACTGAGTGGGCCGACGCGTCTGACTTTGAGTTGGAAGAACAAGGGCGGCTCACGCACCCGTTGGTTTACAACGGGGTGACCGATCGCTACGAGCCCATCACCTGGGATGCCGCATTCGCCTTGATTGCGCAGGCGTTGAATGAGCTCGAACACCCCGACCAAGCCCTGTTCTACACCTCGGGCCGCACCAGCAACGAGGCGGCGTTTTTGTATCAATTGTTCGTGCGTGAGTTTGGTACCAACAACTTCCCCGACTGCTCCAACATGTGCCACGAGCCCAGCGGCGTGGCGCTCAAACCCACCATCGGCGTAGGCAAGGGCACGGTGACTTTGGCCGACTTTGAAGTGGCCGACGCCATCTTCATCTTTGGTCAAAACCCCGGCACCAACCATCCGCGCATGTTGGGCGAGTTGCGTGCAGCGGCCAAACGCGGCGCGCGCATTGTCAGCTTCAACCCGCTGCGGGAACGCGGCCTGGAGTGGTTTGCCAACCCGCAGAATGCGCTGGAGATGAGCACTGGCGGCTCCACCGCCATCAGCTCACATTACTTTCAAGTTCGCATCGGCGGTGACTTTGCGGCGGTGAAGGGGCTGTGCAAACGCTTGCTGGAATTGGACGATACCGCGCTGGCCGAGGGCCAGCCGCGTGTGCTGGATGTGAACTTCATCGCCGAGCACACCACGGGCTTCGATGCCTTGGCGGCGAATTTGCGTGCCGAGTCTTGGGCCTTGCTGGAGGCTGAATCTGGCCTCAGCCACCGCGAGCTGTGCATCGCCGCCGACGTGTATGCACAAGCCCGCAGCACCATCATTTGTTGGGGCATGGGCATCACCCAGCACCAGCATTCGGTGATGACGATTCAGATGTTGCTGAACTTGCTACTGCTGCGTGGCAACCTGGGGCGGCCTGGTGCGGGGGCTTGCCCGGTGCGTGGCCACAGCAATGTGCAGGGCGACCGCACCATGGGCATCGATGAAAAACCCAGCCCTGCATTTCTCGACCGGTTGCAACAGGTGTTTGGGTTTGAACCACCCAGACAACCTGGCCTCAACACGGTGGACAGCATTGCCGCCATGCACAGTGGCCGAGCCCGGGTGTTCTTCGGCATGGGTGGCAACTTTGCCGCGGCCACACCCGACGCTGCCACCACTTGGGCTGGTTTGCGCCAATGTGTACTCACCGTACACGTGGCCACCAAGTTCAACCGCAGCCATGTGGTGCATGGCAAGCAGGCGCTGCTCCTGCCTTGTTTGGGGCGCACCGAAATTGACGTGCAAGCCACTGGTCCGCAGAGCGTGTCGGTGGAAGACTCGATGAGCATGGTGCATTTGTCGGCCGGCCTGAATACACCGGCCTCGGAACATTTGTTGTCCGAACCGATGATCGTGGCGCGGTTGGCGTTAGCCACTTTGCCGCAGAGCAAAGTCCCCTGGGCTTGGTTGGTGCAAGACTACAGCCGCATCCGCGACAAGATTGAAGCGGTGTTCGATGATTTCCACGGTTTCAATGCACGGGTTGCAAAGCCTGGCGGCTTTCGCTTGCGCAATACGGCCTCAGAGCGGGTTTGGAAAACCGCGTCCGGCAAAGCGGAGTTCCGCGCCCATGATTTGCCTCATGGCGACCAGCAACAATCCGCGCGCGCTGCTGCCGCGAAAGGCTTGGTGGTGATGACTTTGGCGACGGTGCGTTCGCACGACCAGTACAACACCACCATCTATGGGCTGGACGACCGCTACCGTGGGGTGTACGGGCAGCGTCGCGTGGTCTTCATGAATGTGGCCGACATGCAAGCGCAAGGTTTCAAGGCAGGCGACTTTGTCAACATTCAAAGCGTATTTGCAGGTGAGGCCCCGCGACAAGTGGACGGCTTTTTGCTAGTGGCCTATGACATTCCGCGCGGCTGTTTGGCCAGCTATTACCCGGAGACCAATGCGCTGTTGCCGTTGTCCAGCGTGGCCGATGGAGCGGGCACGCCGACCTCGAAGGCGATTCCTGTCGTGCTGTCTGCCGCAGTGCCTTCGGTAACTTCCATGCGACAGCCCACAGAGCCAGGCCATGCTTGAGCCGATACGCCGTTTGCCTGTGGTCAGGTTTGACGGAGCCTTGTCACAGACCGACGAAGACCAACTCGCCGTCGAAGCCCCGGTGGCCCTGGTGTTCAACGGCATCTCCCATGCGGTGATGATGGCCACACCGCAAGACCTGGAAGACCTGGCCCTGGGTTTTGCGTTGTCCGAGGGGTTGATTCAGGCCCGCTCCGAGTGCCGCGACGTGAACGTGTTTCACCAAACCGAGGGCTTTGAAGTGCAACTGGAGATTGCCTCTGGCGCGTTCGCCGCCTTCAAGCAGCGCAAGCGCAGCATGGAGGGCCGCACGGGCTGTGGTCTGTGTGGGTTGGAGAGTTTGCAGCAACTGGATTTGCAATCACTGCCGCGCCGCAAACAAACGGCTGCCGCACTGTTTCCTGAACTCATTCAACGCGCTTTCTCCGCTTTGCCCGACCGCCAGTGGCTCAATGCCCGAACTGGCGCTTGCCACGCGGCGGCTTGGGTGGACAAAGAGGGCTATTTGGCCCAGGTGCGCGAAGACGTGGGCCGCCACAACGCGCTCGACAAACTGCTGGGCGCACGCGCTTGGGCGGGTGATTCGGCAGATGGTGGTTTTGTCATCGTTTCTAGCCGTGCCAGTGTGGAACTGGTGCGCAAATGCGCTCACCTTGGCGTCGGGGCACTGGCGGCTATTTCGGCCCCCACCTCGCTGGCCGTGGAGGTATCGCGCCGGGCGGGTATTCAGCTTTACGGCTTCTGCCGGGGCGAGCAGGTGGTGCACTACACCTCTTGAGGGTGCGATTCCAACTGATGCGCGATGCCACTGACATACACAAATGCGTCATTGCGGCGTAGGCGGCAATCCAGTGGGCGGTAGCAAGCATGGCTCCAAGTTGCTTCCACTCGCGATACCGCCTGGATTGCGGCCTCCGCCGCAATGACGGAATCTATTGACGCGCATCACTTGGGATCGCATCCACCTCTTGAAGTGGCGACTTTCGCCACCAGATAATTGGCGGCTATGGCCAAAGACCCAAGCGGTCGAGTCGGTTGCGAGCCAACCCAGTTCTGAATTCATCCCTGTTCATCACCATGACCAAACAAACCCATTCCTTTCAAGCCGAAGTCAAACAAATCCTGCACCTGGTGACGCATGCGCTGTATTCCAACAAGGAAATTTTCTTGCGCGAACTGGTGTCCAACGCATCCGACGCCTGCGACAAGTTGCGTTTTGAGGCCCTGAACCGCGCCGAGTTGTTTGAAGACACGCCGAACCTGGAAGTGCGGGTGAGTTTTGATGCAACGGCCAAAACCCTCACCATCACGGACAACGGCATTGGCCTGTCCAGCGAAGAGGCGGCGGCCAACCTCGGAACCATCGCCAAAAGCGGCACGCGCGAATTCATGGCGGCGTTGGAAGGCGACAAGAAAAAAGACGCCCAGCTCATCGGCCAATTCGGCGTTGGTTTTTACAGCGGCTTCATCGTGGCCGACCGCATCACCGTGGAGTCGCGTCGTGCCGGGCTGAAACAGGAAGAAGGCGTGCGCTGGAGCTCCGAAGGTGCCGGTGAATACGAGCTGGAAACCATCACACGCCCTGCGCGTGGCACCAGCGTGATTTTGCATTTGCGCGAAGGGGAAGAAGAGTATTTGAGCGGCTGGAAACTGCGCAGCATCATCAGCAAATACTCCGACCACATCTCGCTGCCCATCTTGATGCAGAAAGAGGAATGGGACGCCGAGGCTCAAAAACAAGTCACCAAAGACGAGTGGACCGCGGTGAACAAAGCCGCCGCGCTGTGGACGCGGCCCAAGAGCGACATCACCCAAGAACAGTACGACGAGTTTTACAAACAAATCAGCTTCGACACGGAAGCCCCTTTGGCCACCACGCACAACCGCGTGGAAGGCCGCAGTGAATACACGCAACTGCTCTACATTCCCTCCAAAGCGCCGTTCGATTTGTGGAACCGCGACAAACGCGGGGGCGTGAAGCTGTATGTGAAACGTGTCTTCATCATGGACGACGCCGAGGCGCTGATGCCGGTTTACCTGCGCTTCGTCAAGGGGGTGATCGACAGCAGCGACTTGCCACTGAATGTGAGCCGCGAGCTGCTGCAAGAAAGCCGCGATGTGAAGGCCATCCGTGAGGGCTCGACCAAACGTGTCTTGAGCATGCTGGAATCCCTGGCCGACAGCGAGGACGCCGCCGAGCGCGAGAAATACGCCAAGTTCTGGAAAGACTTTGGCGGTGTGCTCAAAGAAGGCATCGGTGAAGACTTTGCCAACCGCGAGCGTCTGTCCAAGCTGTTCCGTTTTGCTTCTACGCATGCCGATGAAGGCGTGTCGCTCACCGACTATGTGAAGCGCATGAAAGACGGCCAAGAAGCCATCTACGTCATCACCGCCGACAGCCTGGCCGCCGCCAAGAGCAGCCCACAACTCGAAGTCTTCCGCAAAAAAGGCATTGAGGTGTTGCTGCTGGTGGACCGTGTGGACGAGTGGTTACTCAGCCACCTCTACGAGTTCGACGGCCACCCGCTGCAAAGTGTGGCCAAGGGCGCGGTGGACTTAGGAAAACTGCAAGACGAAGACGAGAAAAAACAAGCCGAGGCGGCTGCCACGGCCTTCAAGCCGGTGCTCGAGCGTTTGAAAGAAACCCTGAAGGACCGCGCCAAAGACGTGCGCATCACCACGCGCCTCGTGGACTCACCCGCCTGTTTGGTGGTGGAAGAAGGCGACATGAGCGGCCACCTGGCCCGCATGCTGAAACAAGCCGGGCAAGAAGCACCCAAAGCCCAGCCGATTTTGGAAGTGAATACCGAACACGCTTTGGTGAAACGCTTAGAAAAGTCCGACCAGTTCGATGCCCTGGCTCACATCTTGTTCGACCAAGCCCTGCTGGCCGAAGGCGGTCAACTGGAAGACCCGGCGGCTTATGTGAAGCGCGTGAACGAGTTGTTGTTGGCGGCTTGATGTGCAGCGTGCGATGCAGGCCGTTCAATCACCCTGCATCGCATCCACCTGGTCTTGCAACTGCGTGATCTGCTCTGACCAATAGGCTTCGGTGCCGAACCAAGGAAACGCCGCCGGAAAGGCCGGGTCGCTCCAGCGGCGGGCCAGCCAGGCGCTGTAGTGGATGATGCGCAGGCTGCGCAGCGGTTCTATCAAGGACAACTCGCGGTCATCGAAGTCCATGAACTGCTCGTAACCTTGGAGCAAAGCGCGCAGTTGTTGTTTGGCGGCTTGTTTTTCGCCGGACAGCAGCATCCACAGGTCTTGCACGGCGGGGCCCATCACGGCGTCGTCCAAGTCCACAAAGTGGGGGCCGTTTTCTGTCCACAGCACATTGCCCACATGGCAGTCGCCGTGCAGTCGAATGGGCACTGCGCTGCCTTGCGCTTGCAGTTGCGCAAAACGTTGCTCGGTGAGGCGCAGTACCTCGTTGACCAAGGTCGTCCAGCGTTCTTGCCACTGGGGCGACACGATCTGTTGTGCCAACAGGTAGTCGCGTGAGGCGAGGCCAAACTCTGCCACGCTCAATGTGCGTCGGTGCGTGAAGGGCCGCTGTTGACCAACCGCATGCATGCGGCCGATGAAGCGGCCTATCCATTCCAACACTTCGGGGTTTTCTAGCTCGGGTGCGCGGCCTGAACGGCGTGGGCTGAGGGAGAAACGATAAGCCCCAGCCTGGGTTTGTACCGTGGCCAGGGTGTTGGGTTTTACAGAGATGTGGGTGCTGTTGCCAGCCCCGAGTGAGAGTACCAAGGGCAGTGGCGCGATCACTGGAATGTCTTGGGCCGCCAGTTCTTGCGCGAAACCATGTTCTTCCAGAATTTGCGCGTCTGACCAACGCTTGGGCCGGTAAAACTTGGCCACTACGACGGATTGGTCTTCCAAGAACACCTGGAAAACACGGTTCTCGTAGGAGTTGAGTTGGATGAGCCGACCATCGCCGAAACACCCCACTTCAGCCAGGGCGTCCAGCACCACATTGGGGGTGAGGCCTTCGTAGGGGGCGGCGTTGCTCAGCGGAGGGTCTTCATGGGGCATGGCCCGATGCTATCCGGCTTAGAGGCGGACGTTCTCAAGCACTGCGCAGTTGGTGTTTACTGGCGGGCAGGTCGTCCACCACGCCGGCAATATCGTCTTCCCTGTAGCGGTTGCGGTGGTCACGTGGAGGCGTGCTAGGTTGAGGTGGTACGGAGTCGAGTTCTGTGGAGTCGGCTGCGAAGTCCAGGCCAGGCAGGCTATCGAAGCGGCTATCAGGTGCAAAAAACGAGTCTTGGAAGGCGTTCGCGTCGTGCCACAAATGGGTTCGTTGGGCCCGCCGCGAGGCCACTGCGGTCACCAAAGACTCACGGGCTTGGCTCAAGACCGGGGGAACAGGCAAACCTTGTGCGGTGGCAGGCGGTGCCACACCGCCTTGTTGCGGCACGAGTTGGCCCAGTTCATCCAACGAAGGCAATTGATCGGGCGGGCAACGCAGATACTGAATGCGACAAGCTGCCAGCACCGACTGCTTAATCTGAATGATGCGGCGTGAAGTGCCTCGATCCAGTTCCAGGTCGATGGCGGCCAAGACACGCCCGTTGGCACTGCAAATGGCAAAACCCACATGAATGCCACCGAGCAAGTCGTACCAGTAGCGGGTTTGTGTGGAGTCTACTGGCTGGCAAAACCGCACCAGCGGTAGCTTGGAGAGAATGATGTGCTGGGGCAGCGCGTCACGCAGTAGGCGGTAAGCCCGACGCTCATTGGTATTAAAAACCGGGCGAGGGGACAGCGCCCAATCGGTTGGCAGCGCAGCAGGCGTTTTGCGTCGGTTGATGACTACACCCCAATATGCCAGTGCTGCCAATAGCAAGGTGCAGGTGGCGGCTACCAATATCCAGCCTGAATCCGTGAGCCAAGTTGCCATCTGACGAATATGAGGTTGAGTTTGCACCCTGATATTGCAAATCTATCGGAAGTTGTGGGCAAGCCGATGGTCAATCGCTGCGCGCGCAGCCCTGGGCCTGCTCGGGGATCGGT
>JBJTHI010000054.1:0-1712 GCA_046094425.1 Burkholderiales bacterium
AGCAGAGTGGCTTGCACCGTCAAATCGGTCTTGATTCGATGTGCTTCTGACTGGATTTTTCCGAAGCCCGGATGATTTACTTGAAGGTTCCCTTGGGAAGAACCTGAATCACCGACGGCCGCTGGACTTCTATCTCGACACCTTTCGCGACTTCAACGTGAACGTAGCTTTCGTTGAGTTTTGCAATCTTGCCGATCACACCACCAGCAATCACCACTTCGTCGCCCTTAGCGAGCGCGTCGATCAAAGCCCGGTGCTCCTTTTGTCGCTTCATCTGCGGGCGAATCATCACGAAATAAAGCACAACGAACATCAGGATCAGGGGCAACATGGACCCCAAACTCCCGAACATGGACTGTGTAGCGCCTACAGGCGCAGCAGGAGCTGCTTGCGCGAAAGCTTTTGAAATCAGCATGGGCTCCTCCTGTTTGTGTGACCGCACCCGGACAATGTCGGGCCCTTGATGAGGCAAAGCAAAGCAACCCAACCCTCCAACGAGTGCGAGATTGTATTCGGCAGTCCTACCTCGTCAGACCGAGCAAGCCAGCCGCTCGATCTGCAAGACCCGGACGGTCGCTTGCCACAGCGCAAGGTGCACGCACCAGAAAAACAAAACGCCCACCCAGGGCTGATCCGAGGTGAGCGTTGCATCAAAAACAAAGGCAACCGAATGGTTGCCTTGAATATGTGGTTGCGGGGGCAGGATTTGAACCTACGACCTTTGGGTTATGAGCCCAACGAGCTACCAGACTGCTCCACCCCGCTGCTGAGTTCGACAGTATGGCACAGATCGCAACCACTCGGCAACAAGTCGGCAAATAAACAAAAAGCCGACTGACTCAAAAGTGCCCCATAACGAACGACAAGCCCCCTGTCGCACTGAAGGCAGCTAAGCCAACAAGCGGCTGTGTTTAGGTACGCTCGCCATCAAAAATTCCATTTGATCGACCAAGATTCGTCGGCCACGCAAGATCATGTCTTCGTGCAAGCTGGGCGTGTAAGGAAGATACAGCAAGGTCATGCGTGCTTCCTCGGGCAAACGGTTGCCCTTGCGACCATTGCACCCACGGCAGGCCGTAATGCAATTCATCCAGCTGTCGTTACCACCTCGTGACGTGGGAACAATGTGTTCACGCGTCAGACCCTCCGCTGCGAAGCACCCTCCGCAATAGGCACACACATGCCTGTCTCGTGAGAACAACTTGGGGTTGGTCAAAGCGGGTACGCTGCGCCAAGCGCGGCTGGGTACCGACCCCTTCACTGCAACGATGGGGTGCAGCTCGATGCAGGACTGCAAACCAGTCGCCTGCTGAGTGCCCCCACGCAGCACTCGAAAAGCTTGCCCCAAGGTCCACGAAACCCCATCGGTCGCATAAATCAGAGCAGCCTCGTTGGCTGAAATCCACGCCTGGGGGCGGCCAGACACATCAAGTTGCAGTACATCCACGGTGTTGCTCCTTGCCGTAAGGTTAATCAATCTCCGGCCTCGACTCAATAGCCAACGCAAACTGCAAGCCACGTCCCAAAAAATAGGAATTACCCGTTCAACGACCAAGAATTCGATGGCCGACACCAACCCGAGATCGGCTGTTGACGGCGCCTCGCAACGAATCCTGTGGGGACGCCCAGAAAAATATCGGCTACAGCCCCCACTGGCAGCAGTTTTCTGCAAAATAGAACGGCCGTTCTATTTTGCAGAAAACTGCTGCCAG
>JBJTHI010000055.1:0-4161 GCA_046094425.1 Burkholderiales bacterium
GATCCTGACTGCGCTGATCACGCACCTGCTACTGACTTTGTACAAGCAGGTCCACCAGATCAGTGCCAGCCTGTGGAATTTGCTTGGAGAGCTGCGCGCCACGCACTTCCAGCGCCCTAGCCTGGAAGCCCAGCGATACCACCACCGACGGCAGCGATTGCGTGAATTCAATGCGCTTCAGCCAGGTTTGTTCTCATGACAAAGTTCCCCGGACAGCAGTGCGCGAAGGCGGGAATCCAGTCGACTTATTCCGACGACGCAGTGGCCACTGCGATCAACGCTGCGTGGATTCTCGCCTTCGCGGGAATGACGACATGAAGATGATTTCGCCTACCGCTGCATTTGTTCCCAAACTTTTTCCAGCCGTTTCACACTGACCGGTTGCTTGGTTTTGAGTTCTTGCGCGAACAGGCTCACGCGCAGCTCTTCCAGCAGCCAGCGGAATTCATCCAACCGCGCGTCCACCACCCCTTTGCGATCGGCCACGGTGCGCAGGTAACGTTGCTCGACTGGCCTTACCTCGGCCAGCCTGGCGGCGTCGCGGGCCGGGTCGGCGCGCCATTTGTCCAGGCGCAGGGTGATGGCTTTGAGGTAACGCGGCAGTTGTGCCCACTGCGCCCACGGGGTTAGTGCAATGAAACGTTTGGGCACCAAACGGCTGAGGTGGGCTTGCACATCTTCTGCCACGTCTTTGGGGGCGCGAGCGTCTTTGAGTTTGCGCACGGCGGCACCGTATTCCACGAGCACGGTCAAGGCGGCGCGGGCCACCTCGTTGCAGATCAAGGTCAGGCGACCACGCCCTTCTTCAATGCGGCGTTTGAATTCAGTAGCGGTGGTAGGGAGAGGGTCAAGCAAGAACGCGCGGTCCACCGCGAGGTCAATGATTTGCCCGCGTAATTCTTCCGAGGTGCCCAGGGGCATGTAAAGCACAGCCATTTTTTGCAATTCGGGCAGGTTTTTCTCCAGGTACTTGAGCGCGTCTTTGATTTGAAAGGCCACCAAACGGCGCAAGCCCGCTTGGTGTTTTTGTGCGGCCAACTCGGGTTCGTCGAACACCTCGATCTCCACGTGGCTGACGCAATCCATCAGCGCGGGGAAACCCACCAGGGTTTGACCGCCCCGCCGCACTTCCAGCAACTCGGGCAACTCGCCAAAAGACCAATCGACGTAGCGCTGGGTGGCATGGGTGACTGCAACGCTGCTCGCACGTTTTTCTCCCTCCCGTTCGGACTGAGCCTGTCGAAGCCCCTTTTTCAATTGGGAGAGCCCTTCGACAGGCTCAGGGCGAACGGTGCTGGGTTGAGAGTTTTCGGCATCTGTCGTGGTCACCGCGGTGCCCACTTTCATTTGCGCCAGCGCAGAAAACGCCGAACGCGCCTGGCTGCCCAGTTCGCCTTTCAGCGCGGCCAAGTTGCGGCCCATGGCGAGCTGGCGACCATGTTCATCGACCACACGGAAGTTCATGAATAGGTGGGGCGAGAGGCTCTCCAACTTGAAGTCGCCACGTTTGACCTCGACCTGGGTGGACTCGCGCACGGCTTTGAGCAGCACGTCGAGCAAGCTGCCTGAGCCGAATTGCTCTGCCTGCAAGACGGTGGCCGAAAACTTCTCGGCCCAGTCCGGCAAGGGCACCAAGCGCGAACGCGGGCGCTGGTGCAGGCTTTTGATCAAGGCCAGCACTTTGTTTTGGAGCAAGCCAGGCACCAACCATTCGCAGCGCTCGTCGCTGACTTGGTTCAGGGCGTAAATGGGTACGGTCACGGTGACGCCGTCCTTGGCATCGCCCGGGTCGTGCAAATAACTGGCCACGCAGTCCACACCGCCCAAACGCAGCATCTTCGGAAAAGTGGCGGTGGTGATGCCCGCCGCCTCGTGGCGCATGAGTTCTTCACGGCTCAGGTGCAACAGCTTCGGTTGGCGTTTGACTTCCTCTTTGTACCAGCGCTCCAGGCTCGCACCGCTGCACACATCGCGCGGCAGTTGTTGGTCGTAAAAGGCGTGGATGAGGTCGTCGTCCACCAGCACGTCTTGCCGCCGAGATTTGTGCTCTAACTCTTGCACCGAGGCTATGAGTTTTTGGTTGGCAGATAAAAACGGCAGGCGGGTTTCCCACTCACCTTCCACCAAGGCCTGGCGTATGAAAATGTCGCGCGTGGCGGGCAAGTCCACGTTGGAGAACGCGACGCGCTTTTGGTTGTAGATCACGATGCCATAGAGCGTGGCCCGCTCCAGCGCAATCACCTCGGCCGCTTTTTTCTCCCAATGCGGCTCGAGCAATTGTTTTTTGATGACATGCCCCGCAATGCCAGGCAACCAAGCCGGGTCAATGTGGGCCATGCCGCGCCCGAACAGGCGGGTGGTCTCGACCAATTCACTGGCCACGATCCAGCGCCCTGGCTTTTTGGACAAATGCGCCCCAGGGTGGCGGTAAAACTTGATGCCGCGTGCGCCGAGGTAGACATCCTCATCGTCGCTCTTGCAACCTATGTTGCCCAGCAAACCGGCGAGCATGGACAGGTGAAGCTGCTCGTAAGTGGCCGGGCTCGTATTCAAACGCCAGCCGTGTTCGGTGACCACGGTGAGAAGCTGCGAGTGAATGTCACGCCACTCGCGCACACGGCGGGGCGAGATGAAGTTGTCGCGTTGTTGTTGTTCTTGTTGGCGGTGGGAGAGTTTGTGCTCGGGGTTGTCGGCTTTGCCACCTCGCAAACCCTCCAACCAATTCCACAACTTCAAATCCGCCAAAAACTCCGAACGTTCGTCGTCAAACTTTTTATGGGCTTGGTCTGCCGCTTGTTGTTGTTCCAGCGGCCGGTCGCGCACATCTTGCACGCTCATGCCGGCGGCCAGCACCAGCACCTCAGAAAGCGCCTGCCGCTCTTTGGCTTCCAAAATCATGCGGCCTACACGTGGATCCAGTGGCAAGCGTGACAGCGCCATGCCAATCGGCGTCAGCTCATTGGACTCATCCACTGCGCCCAGTTCGGCGAGCAACTGGTAGCCATCTGCAATGGCACGTTTGGGCGGGGGGTCGATGAAGGGGAAATCTTCCACCAACCCCAGGTGCAGCGACTTCATGCGCAGGATCACACCGGCCAGTGAGGAGCGCAAAATTTCAGGGTCGGAGAAACGCGGGCGGCCCGCGAAGTCTTTTTCGTCGAAGAGGCGTATGCAAATGCCGTCCGAGACCCGACCACAGCGGCCCGCGCGCTGGTTGGCTGCCGCTTGGCTGATGGGCTCCACTTGCAACTGCTCCACCTTGTTGCGGTAGCTGTAGCGCTTCACGCGCGCGCTGCCTGCGTCAATCACATAACGAATGCCGGGCACGGTGAGCGAGGTTTCGGCCACATTGGTCGCCAGCACGATGCGCGGTGCAGCGTGGGGCTCGAACACCCGGTCTTGTTCTTGTTGGCTCAGGCGGGCAAAAAGCGGCACCACTTCCACACCGGGCGGATGGTGGCGGCGTAAATGGTCGGCGGCTTCGCGGATTTCGCGCTCGCCGGGCAGGAAGACCAAAACATCTCCCGGGCTGCCCTGCCACAGCTCCTGTACCGCATCAACAATCGCATCGTTCAGGCCGTACTCGCGGCTTTCTTCAAACGGGCGGTAGCGCTGCTCCACCGGAAACAAGCGACCCGAGACTTGAATCACCGGCGCGGGGCCACGCGCCCCAGCAAAGTGCTGGGCAAACCGATCGGCATCGATCGTGGCCGAGGTGACGATGATTTTCAGGTCGGGCCGGCGCGGCAGCAGTTGGCGCAAATAGCCCAGCAGAAAGTCGATGTTCAGGCTGCGCTCATGGGCCTCGTCGATGATGAGGGTGTCGTAGGCCTTGAGCAGCGGATCAGTCTGGGTTTCAGCGAGCAAGATGCCGTCGGTCATCAACTTGACCGAGGCACCGCTTTGCAGCCGGTCTTGAAACCGCACCTTGTAGCCCACCACGTCGCCCAGCGGGGAGTTCAATTCCTGCGCAATCCGTTTGGCCACGCTGGAGGCGGCAATGCGCCGGGGCTGGGTGTGGCCGATCAAGCCCTGGCCGCCGGCACCCCACCCACGGCCCAAGCTCAAAGCGATTTTGGGTAACTGGGTTGTTTTGCCCGAGCCCGTCTCGCCGCACACGAGGCGATTGTTGATGCGGTACAGGAGCTGTGGCAGGGCAGC
>JBJTHI010000056.1:0-9997 GCA_046094425.1 Burkholderiales bacterium
CCCAGAGGGAGAGGGGGTATGAATTTCTCCCTCTCCCTCTGGGAGAGGGCAGGGGTGAGGGAATCAAGCGTCATCCGAACAAAGTTCAACGAACAGGTCAAACATCATGGGAAAAGTCACCGGTTTCATGGAGTACGAGCGGCTGGAAGAGGGCTATGAGCCCGTTCAAAAGCGCGTCAAAAACTACAACGAGTTCGTCATCGGCCTGAAAGAAGCCGACGCCAAAGTGCAGGCCGCGCGCTGCATGGACTGCGGCACGCCGTTTTGCAACAGCGGCTGCCCGGTCAACAACATCAGTCCCGACTTCAACGACTTGGTGTTCCGGGCTGACTGGAAAAACGCCATCGCGGTTTTGCACTCCACCAATAATTTCCCCGAGTTCACCGGCCGCATCTGCCCCGCCCCTTGCGAAGCGGCGTGTACGCTGAACGTGAACGACGATGCGGTGGGTATCAAGAGCATCGAACACGCCATCATCGACCGCGCCTGGAACGAAGGCTGGGTGGTGCCCAGGCCACCCAAGGTCAAGACTGGAAAGAAGGTGGCCGTGGTCGGCTCAGGCCCTGCCGGTTTGGCAGCAGCCCAGCAACTGGCGCGCGCGGGCCACGATGTGACGGTGTTTGAGAAAAACGATCGCGTGGGCGGCTTGCTGCGTTACGGCATTCCCGACTTCAAGATGGAGAAGTCGCACATCGACCGCCGCATCAAACAGATGGAAGCCGAAGGCGTACGTTTTCGCACCGGGGTGTTGATCGGCACGATGCCACCCAAGAGCACGGTCGCCAATTGGGCTACCGAGACCATCTATCCCGAGCAACTCCGCGCCGACTTTGACGCCGTGCTCTTGGCCGGTGGTGCCGAGCAGCCGCGCGACTTGCCCGTGCCGGGTCGTGATCTGGACGGTGTGCACTTCGCCATGGAATTTTTGCCGCTGCAAAACAAGGTCAACGCCGGTGACAAACTGAAAAACCAAATTCGTGCCGACGGCAAACATGTGGTCGTGATTGGTGGTGGCGATACCGGCAGCGATTGCGTGGGCACCAGCAACCGCCACGGCGCGGCCAGCGTCACGCAATTTGAGTTGCTGCCCATGCCGCCCGAGCAAGAAAACAAACCCTTGGTCTGGCCCTATTGGCCCACCAAACTGCGCACCAGCTCCAGCCATGAAGAAGGCTGCGAGCGCGAGTTCGCCATTGCCACCAAGGAGTTCATTGCGGGCGAGGGCAAAGACAAAAACAAGGTCAAGGCATTGAAGTCGGTTAGTTTGCAGTGGCAGGGCGGCAAAATGACCGAGGTGCCGGGCAGTGAACAAATCATTCCCGCCGATTTGGTCTTGCTTGCCATGGGTTTTGTCAGCCCCGTGGGCAGTGTGATCGAGAGTTTTGGTGTGGAAAAAGACGTGCGCGGCAATGCACGCGCCAGCACCGACGAGGCCGGTGGTTACAAAACCAATGTGGACAGAGTGTTTGTCGCAGGCGACATGCGCCGCGGCCAATCCCTCGTGGTCTGGGCCATACGCGAAGGCCGTCAGGCCGCGCGTGCGGTGGACGAATACCTCATGGGAAAAAGCGAATTGCCCCGTTAAATGATCATCCTCGTGGGTGCTGACACTTGCGGTTGCAATCTATTCGAGGGCCTTTAGGAAACCCAAAGCGAGCGGGACGGCTGCATGCGACAATCGCGCCCGCTGAGCCCTGCTGCGGCTTAGCGCGTGTTCATCACACTCAGCGTCCATGCCCAGCGACCCTCAATCATCCTCGCCCGACGTTCTGATTGACATTGACCATGTCACCTTCGCTTATGGCAGCGGGCGGACGATATTGAACGACGTGTCGCTGAAGTTTCAGCGTGGCAAAGTTACTGCCATTCTGGGCGGTTCGGGTTGCGGCAAAACCACCCTCTTGCGTTTGATTGGTGGCGTTCATCCCACCACCAAGGGCACGGTCACCTTTGATGGCGAGGTGATAGACACCAGCAACAAAGAGCAGCTTTACCGCCTGCGCAGCCGCTTGGGCATGTTGTTTCAGTTTGGTGCTTTATTCACCGATTTGTCGGTGTTCGACAACGTGGCGTTTCCACTGCGTGAACACACCGACCTACCCGAGTCCATGATCCGCGATATCGTGCTCATGAAACTCAATGCCGTGGGCTTGCGCGGCGCGGCGCAATTGCGCATCAGCGAAGTGTCTGGCGGCATGGCGCGGCGCATTGCTTTGGCCCGAGCCATTGTTCAAGACCCTGAACTCATCATGTACGACGAGCCCTTTGCGGGCCTGGATTTGATTTCTATGGGCGTGGCCGCCAAATTGATCCGCACGCTCACCGATGTCACTGGGGCCACCGCCCTGCTGGTCTCGCACGACGTGCCCGAGTGCATGGCCATCAGCGACCACGTGATTTTGATGGCAGCACCCGCCGGGCGCATCGTGGCCCAAGGCACACCGGCAGAACTGATGGCCAGCACCGACCCCGAAGTGCGCCAGTTCGTGCGCGGCGAGCCCGATGGGCCGGTGAAGTTTCATTACCCTGCCAAAACCATGGCGGAAGATTTTGGAGTGTCTGCGGGAGTCGCGCCATGACAGATTCCTTGGCGTGGCTCGGCCGTGCGGTCATCAACTGGCTGGGTGTGCTGGGCCACCATGCCTTCTTCTTCATGGACGTGGTGCGCAGCATTCCCGCTTGTTTGCGAAGGCCCGCCTTGGTGGTGAAGCAAATTCACGCCATTGGTAATTTGTCCTTGGTCATCATCTTGGCCTCGGGTTTGGCTGTGGGTTTTGTGCTGGCCTTGCAGATGTATTACGCCTTGGTGCCTTACGGCGCGGTGGAGTCATTGGGGCTGATCGTTAACCTGTCTTTGGTCCGCGAGTTGGGGCCAGTAGTGACGGGCCTGTTGTTCGCAGGCCGCGCAGGCACCTCGCTCACCGCAGAAATTGGTTTGATGAAAGCGGGCGAGCAATTGGCCGCGATGGAAATGATGGCCATCGACCCCAAAAGCCGCGTACTTGCGCCGCGATTCGTCGCTGGCATTTTTTGTATGCCCGTCCTGGCGATTCTTTTCTCCGCCATCGGTATCTTGGGTGCTTACGTCGTCGCGGTGGGTTTGATTGGGGTGGACTCTGGTAATTTCTGGTCCATCATGCAAAGCCGGGTGGATGTATGGCGTGACGTGGGCAATGGCATCATCAAAAGCGCTGTGTTCGGTGTGATTTGCACTTTCATTGCGCTCTATCAGGGCTACGAAACCGACGCCACGCCCGAGGGTGTGGCTTATGCCACCACACGCACGGTGGTGTTTTCTTCTTTGGGCATTTTGAGCATGGACTTCGTGCTCACGGCCCTGATGTTTTCAACGCCTTGAGGCATCTTCAGGGATCTGAGTCATGAACAAAAAAAGCGTAGAAGTCATGGTGGGCTTGTTTGTGCTGCTGGGTATTTTGGGCCTGGTGTTTTTGTCGCTGAAAGCCGCGAACTTGGCCAGCTTCAGTTTTAACAATGACGACAGCTACAACCTCACCGCCAAATTCGACAACATTGGTGGCCTCAAAGTGCGTGCGCCGGTACGCAGTGCTGGTGTGACGGTAGGGCGTGTGGTGTCGATCACGCTCGATCCTGTCACCTACCAAGGCGTGGTGCTGCTGGATGTGAGCCGCAAAGTGCAGTTTCCGCGTGACTCGTCGGCCAAAATTTTGACGGCGGGCTTGCTCGGTGACCAATACGTGGGCTTAGAAGCGGGTGGTGATGAAAAGAACTTCGCGCCCGGTGACACCATAGGCCAAACCCAGTCTGCGGTGGTGTTGGAAAACCTGATTGGGCAATTCTTGTTCAACAAAGCGGCTGATGGCGGTAGTTCCGCTGCTACACCAGCGGCTGCACCTGCAGCCAGTGGAGGAGCCATCAAATGAGTGCAAGCTGTCGCCGCGCTTGGATAGCCTTCACTTGCAGCGCGCTTTTGTTGCTGCAGGCTTGCGCCACGGTGCCCAGTGGGGCGAGTGCTCAAGTTGATGAGCGCGACCCGTGGGAGCGTTGGAACCGGCAGGTTTACAGCTTCAACGAAGCGGTGGACAACGCCGTGCTCAAACCCGTGGCCACGGCTTACCAGAAAGTGGTGCCTTCTTTCGTGCGTCGTGGCGTGGACAATTTTTTTGGCAATTTCGGCGACGCCTGGTCGTTTGTGAACAACCTGTTGCAAGGCAAAGTGGAGAATGGCTTGCGTGACATGTTTCGTGTCACAACGAATACCGTTTTTGGCTTCGGTGGTTTGTTGGACATTGCGACCGAAATGCGGCTAGACCGCCAAGGCGAAGACTTTGGTCAAACCTTGGGTTATTGGGGCGTGGGCAGTGGGCCTTATGTGGTGCTGCCGTTGTTTGGGCCTTCCACGCTGAGAGATACCAGTGCGCTGCCCCTGGACACCTACGTATCGCCCAGTCTGGTGGTGAATGATTCCACTGCCAAGGCTGCACTGACTACGTTGGGCGTGGTGAATGTGCGGGCGAATTTGCTCGGCGCTACGCGCATGTTGGACGACGTGGCGTTGGACAAATACGTTTTCACCCGTGACGCCTACCTGCAACGCCGCCGCAATTTGGTCTTTGACGGCAACCCACCCAAGGGAGCGGAAGAACGCTACGACCTGCCCGAAGCGGAACCAAAGAAGTAGTTCGCCCTCTGAGGGTTAGGCTCTTGTAGACTGAAAACGCCTTTATCGCGTTGTAGGCGGGCGCGGACGCGACAGCGTGCGAGCTGAAGTACAAGTTTGTTGAACAGATATCCGGCAAAGGATCAAATGATGATGGCTCTACAACGTTTACAGCGAGTTTTCTTTTCTGCTTTGGCCGCGTTGCTGGTTTGCGGTACGGCTTTGGCAAACGCCGACAAGGCCCCAGACGCTTTGATCAAAGACCTGTCCACGGGTGTGTTGGAGGCAGTGAAAGCCGACAAATCCATTCAAGCCGGTGATGTGCAGAAAGTGATTGCTTTGGTTGAAACCCGTGTCATGCCCCATGTGAACTTTCAGCGCATGACAGCGTCTGCCGTGGGGCGCTCATGGCGGCAAGCCACGCCCGAGCAAAAAACCAAGCTACAAGAAGAGTTCAAGACACTTTTGGTACGGACTTACTCCGGCGCTTTGGCCCAAGTGAAAGACCAAACCATCGAGATGAAGCCCTTGCGTGCTTCCCCCAGTGACACCGAAGTGGTGGTTCGCTCCGAG
Organism: Burkholderiales bacterium; assembly: GCA_046094425.1. GTDB lineage: Bacteria > Pseudomonadota > Gammaproteobacteria > Burkholderiales > Burkholderiaceae_C > JANPCX01. Next base: position 5,213 of record JBJTHI010000056.1, read on the forward strand.
GTGCGTGGCAAAGGTGAACCCATTCAGCTCGACTATCGGCTAGAAAAAGCCGAGAGCGGTTGGAAGATTTACGACGTGAATGTGCTGGGCATTTGGTTGGTGGACAACTACCGCAGCAGTTTTGCCCAAGAGATTTCTGCGGGTGGCATTGACGGGTTGATTGCCAAGCTGGCCGAACGCAATAAAGCTGCAGTGGCTGCTCCCGCTGGTAAAAGTTGATCGATGGGTGTTGCCATGACCGCCGCTGCGCCTTTGCTCCGCCTACCCGCCACGCTGACCTTGCAACAAGCGCGTGCCACCACAGAGTCACTGGAGCAGGCCATCGCCGCCCATCCATCGCCCGTGCGCATTGATGCCGCATCGCTGACCTCCTTTGACTCCTCGGCTTTGGCCGTGTTGTTGGCCTGCCAACGCAGCGCGCAGGCAGCAGGCAAGTTGTGTCAGCTGGTTCAGGCTCCGCCCAAACTCAAGGCCTTGGCCGCGCTGTACGGCGTAGATGGCTTGTTGCCCTCAAGTTGAAGGCGTGCTGTAGCGCTTGGCGCGCAGGTTCTTTTTGATCTCTTGCAGCATGGGGCGCAGTTGCTGGGGCAGGCGCAGTGCAACGCCCGTAGTCAAAATGTCGATCACCATCAAATGCAACAGCCGCGACACCATGGGGCTGTAGCGGTCAAAGTCCTCCGGGTGATCCACTGCCAGCAGCACGTGCTGCTGGCCTTGCACGGTTTGCGCCAGGGGTGAACCGCTGGCTGTGATGACGATGGTGGTCGCACCTTTGCGCCTGGCAATGTCGGCCACGTCCAATAAATCGCGGCTGCGACCTGAGTTGCTGATGATGACCGCGCAGTCCCCGCTTTGCAGCATGGTGGCGCTCATCACTTGCACGTGGCCGTCGCTGATGGCTTGGGTGTTCACCCCGAGTCGGAAGAACTTGTGCTGGGCGTCTTGGGCGACGATGCCCGAATTGCCCACGCCATAAAACTCAATTCGTCTGCCCTCGATTCCGCTTTGCGCCAGCGCTGCAATGGCACGCTCGAAAGCGTGGGTGGCTGCGTCGTTGCGGTATTTCAAAAATGCCGCTACCGCGTTGTCGATGAGTTTTACCACCACATCGCTGGACTTGTCGTCTTCGTCCACTGCACGGTGAACAAAGGGCACGCCCTCGTTCACAGTACCCGCCAGTTTGCGTTTGAAATCGGCCAGTCCGTCGTAGCCCACGCTGCGGCAAAACCGCACCACGGTGGGCTTGCTCACATGGGCGCGTTCGGCGAGTTCCACCACTGGCAAACTGGCAAATGTGCGCGGATCCAGCAGCACCTGTTTGGCCACACGTTGTTCAGCAGGCGGCAGAGCGGGAATGGATGCGCGGATGCGATCCAGCATGCCCGATAGTTCTTTACCCGCATCTCCACTCACGCCTTCACCCACGCTATCGGAACTCACTGCTCTTCCGCCCATGCAAAGCCATCACGCGCCACCAGGGCGCTGGCGGCGGCAGGCCCCCAGGTGCCTGCTGCGTAAGGGCGGGGGCCGCCCGAGGCGTCGTTGTCCCGCTGCCAAGCGTGCAGTATGGGTTCTACCCAGCGCCAGGCTTGTTCTTGTTCATCGCTGCGCACAAACAAATTCAGCCGCCCGGCGATGGCTTCCAAGAGCAAACGTTCGTAAGCACCCACGCGGTTCTCGGCAAAGGCTTTGTCAAAGTCCAAGTCCAAAAACACCGGTGCCAGCGCCTCAGATTGGCTGGTGCCTTTGGCGGCCAGCAAGTGCAATTCCAAGCCGTCTTCGGGTTGCAGCTTGATAACGAGTTTGTTCGGCTGGTTGTGGCCAGGAAAAATATTGTGCGGCGTGGGCCGAAAATTCACCACGATTTGCGCGTCCCGTGCTGCCAGTCTTTTGCCTGTGCGCAAGTAAAACGGCACACCCGCCCAGCGCCAGTTTTGCACCTCGGTGCGCAGTGCCACAAAGGTTTCGCAGTGGCTGCCGGGCGGGACTTTGACTTCTTCCAAATACCCCGGCACCGCTTTGCCGTGCGCGGTGCCTGCGCGGTACTGGCCGCGTACCACGTCGCGCGCCACGGTTTCAAAGGTAAATGGTTTCAGTGAACGCAGCACCTTGAGTTTTTCATCGCGGATGGCGTCCGCGTCAAAACTAGACGGGGGCTCCATCGCCACCATGGTGAGCAACTGCAGCGCGTGGTTTTGAATCATGTCGCGCAGTGCACCGGTGCGGTCGTAAAAGTCGCCGCGCGTGCCCACACCCAGGCCTTCGGCCAGGGTGATTTGTATGTTGGCAATGCTCTCGCGTCGCCAAAGGGGTTCAAAAAGTGCATTGCCAAAACGCAGCGCCATCAGGTTTTGCACCGACGGTTTGCCCAGGTAGTGGTCAATGCGAAAGGCCTGTTCTTCCCTGAACACCGAGCGCACCACGCGGTTGATCTCTTGCGCGCTGGCCAAATCGTGGCCCAGGGGTTTTTCCAGCACCACCCGAATGCGCTCACCATTGAGCCCCACCGCACCCAGTTGCTCACAAATTTGGGGGAACAAATGCGGGCTGGTGGCCAGGTAAAGCACGGCGGTTTCGGCGCCACGTTGGTCTATCCATTCTTTGAGTCCGGCGTAGTCGGTGGGCTGCGACAAATCCATGCGCCGGTAGTGAATCAATTCGGCAAACCGCGCGAACTCTTCGTCAGTGGGCCGCTTGGGGCCTTCTACTTCTTGGAACCGTTCTTTGAGCCAGGCCCGGTACTTGTCGTCAGTTTGTGCGTCACGCGCCACAGCCAGAATGCGCCCGCCCGGCGGCAACTTGCCATGGCGAAACGCTTGGAACAAAGCGGGCATGAGCTTGCGCCAGGTGAGGTCGCCGGTACCGCCGAAGAAAACGAGATCGAAGGACATGGGTCTGAAAAGGGGAGAGTGAGTTGGTAACTAAGTTACATTCCGAATCATGCCTAAGTTTCTTGTGCAGGTCAATGGATGGTCTTCGTTTGCTTCGCCTGGTGAAGCAGTTGGAAACCAGAGCGTCACTGGTTTGACCTATGCTTTGCGCATGTAGCACGGCGATTGCTTATCACTTACGGATTCATCCATGAACCAACTCGACCAACTCAAACAGTTCACCACCGTGGTGGCCGACACCGGTAATTTCAAACAATTGGCGGCGTTTGCGCCACGTGATGCCACCACCAACCCCTCCCTCATTCTCAAAGCGGTTCAACAGCCGGACTACGCGCCATTGCTGGCGGACACCGTGGCACTGCACAAAGGGTTGCCCCTGGATAGCATCGTGGACCAGGTGTTGGTGCGTTTTGGTTTGGAAATTCTCAAAGTGGTGCCGGGCCGGGTGTCCACCGAGGTGGATGCGCGTTTGAGTTTTGATGTGGCCGCCACCGTGGAGCGGGCGCATCGGTTGATCGCCTTGTACGAGGCGGCGGGTGTGGGCCGCGAGCGCGTGCTCATCAAAATGGCGGCCACTTGGGAGGGCATTCAAGCGGCGCGCATCCTGGAGCGCGAAGGCATCCACTGCAACCTCACCTTGTTGTTTTCTTTTTGCCAAGCCGTGGTCTGTGGTGAAGCTGGTGTGCAGTTGATCTCGCCCTTTGTGGGCCGCATTTACGACTGGTATAAAAAACAAGCGGGCAGCCAGTGGGACGAAGCTGCGCGAGCAGGCGGCAACGACCCAGGCGTGCAGTCGGTGCGGCAGATTTACACCTACTACAAAAAGTTTGGCGTCACCACCGAGGTGATGGGCGCGAGTTTTCGCAACGTGGGTCAAATCACGGCCCTGGCCGGATGCGACTTGCTCACCATCAGCCCTGAGCTGCTCGCCGCCTTGCAGGCCAGCGAAACTCCGCTGGTGCGGGCGCTGGATCCCAAACTGGCGGCGCAGGATCCCATGCACGCCATCACCTACAACGAAGCCTCGTTCCGCTACGCGCTGAATGAAGATGCCATGGCGACCGAGAAGTTGGCCGAGGGCATTCGTGCATTCGCGGTGGACGCGGGCAAGCTCGACCACATGATCCTGGCCCTGCAGGCAGCCTGACGCCATGGATGCTCCTCGATGTGATCGCACCCAAGCCTGGGCGGCCCTGCAAGGCCACTACCAAGCGCATGGCAAAGACTTTGATTTACGCGACGCTTTTGCCCAAGACCCGCAGCGCTTCGAGCGTTTCAGCCTGCAAGCACCCGAGGTGTTCGCTGATTTGTCCAAGAACCATTTGGATGTGGCCACGCAGCGCTTCTTGAACGACTTGGCGGGCGAATGCCAAGTGGAGGCCAGGCGGGACGCGATGCTCTCGGGCCAGGCGATCAACACCTCGGAGGACAGGGCCGTGCTGCACACCGCCCTGCGTGCACCACTTGGTGCCGGGCCGCATAGCGACGAGGTGCATCACGTATTGGATGCGATGCTCGCCTATGTGGAAGCGGTGCGTGATACCGCCAAGAGCGGCATCACCACCGTGGTCAACATCGGCATAGGCGGCAGCGACCTGGGGCCGCAAATGGTATTGCCCGCGCTGGATGCGGTGACTCACCGTGGCCTGAAGTTTCATTTTGTCTCGAATGTGGATGGCCATGACATTGCGCCGGTGCTGCGCCAATGTAAGCCGCAGGAAACGCTCTTCATCATTGCCAGCAAAACCTTCACCACCCAAGAAACCATGGCCAATGCCCATGCGGCACGTGCTTGGTTTGTCGAGGGTGGTGGCAGTGACACTGCCAAGCACTTCGTTGCCACCACCACCCATGTGCAGGCGGCCGCCGAGTTTGGTATCACCACCACCTTTGG
>JBJTHI010000057.1:0-17406 GCA_046094425.1 Burkholderiales bacterium
CTGTGGCAAGCCCGAAATTATCAACACCGACCAAGGCAGTCAGTTCACGGCGCAGGAGTTTGTGGATGAGGTGCTTGAATCGGGGGCCAAGCTGTCCATGGACGGGCGTGGCGCTTGGCGTGACAACGTGTTTGTTGAGCATGTGTGGCGCTCGGTCAAGTACGAGTGCGTGTACCTCAAGGCCTATGAATCGGTGAGCCAGGCACGCAGTGACATTGACCGCTACATCGACTGGTACAACACCCAGCGCGGGCATTCCAGTCACGACGGCAAGACACCGCAGCAGGTCTGGCTGGCGGGGCTGCCCGCACTCAAAGAGGCTGCCTAAAATGAAATCGTTGGTGCGCCCCGAGTTGCCCACCGCGTCGGCCTGTTCGTCGCAAGCGACGTCCGCCGCCGTGGACAACTCTGCACCTTTTCAAACCCGCCCCTTCTCACTTATCTATCGGGGGTTGGCTGTTCAGACTAACCGCGCCACTTCTCTGCTCAGGCGTAGCTGGTGCATCCACCATCGCCTTGTCCAATGTGCGAAGCAGCGGTTGCACTTTGGCTGAACGCAAAGGCACTGCGTGCGATGCAGTTGTGTGAGTGCTGTCCTGCTGCCGCTCATTGCGGTTGGCGCTGGTAGATGCTGATAGTGCCTTGGTCTTCTTGTGTTTCTTGCTCTTACTACCTAAGCCTTTACCAGTAGTGGTACTGGTGTCTGTAGTGTCAAGATCATCATCACTATCTACGTCTATTGTCTCTATGTGTATATTGTTCTTATAAGCTGTTTTAGCTGCTCGATCATTCATGGTTTTTGCTCTAGAAAATGGGGTTTATTCGATACGTCATGGCGAATTTGAAGATGTGCAAAGGACAGTGGTGGCAGTAGCGCAGTGAGCTTTCCGCCACGAGGCAATACGCTCACAACATGCGCCGCCGAGGGTGTTTTTGCCTTGAAATGCAACACGTCATGCGGAAAATCGCATCTGCTGTATTTACAGTGTTTGCGACTTTCCGCCAGCGGCGCAGAGTTGTTCTGGCACCTCATACTTCCATCAATGCCTCAATCTCATGCCCAGCAGTTGGCTAACGCGAGCATGAAATTCACTATGAAAGTCTTCACACGCTTCACGGTCTGTGTCGTCAGAGAAAGGTTCATCCGCGTAAATGTCAACCATCTCTCCATAGGTCTCAACAAGAAACTTGACCAAGTTTTTGGGAAAAGTTAACTCGTCTTTGAAGACTGCAATGAGTTCATCAAGATATGCAAAGCACACTGTTTTCTGCGCCTTATCAATCACCAAATCATCGTCATCGTCCCAGCCGATTGGTGACTTGAGTGCATTAGAAAGCGCGTGAATGTACTGAGGGTCTTTGCGGCGCTCGGCTTGATAAACACCAACCATCTCTTTGACGTTTTGGGCAAGACCAACAGGCACCCACATTGCGGTCAGTTCGGTTGAAACATCCATCGCATTTTGACCATCGACGTTGGCCTTAATGGTTGACGCGTTCATGCTGCGACTCCTTGCGCCAATTCATTACGGCATGAGATGGTCAAGCGGCGGGTGTATTTGCCATTGACCTCAACAGTTTCGCCTTGAACAATCAGTTCGTTGCCGTTGCTCAAACGATGCACGTAAGTGCTAGCCCCTGGGTTGAGAATGAGCAAGCCTTTGTCGTTGCCGCGAGTCAGCTTGCGCAGCAGACTGTCGCGGTAGGTCCTAGCAAACGCTTCGACCAAAAAAAGTGGCGTGATGTAAGCCTTCTTGATGGCGACTTTCGCCGTTGGATGCACATACACATGCTCAAAATCGAACACGCGCACATGACCTACCGCTTCACTACGTTCAATCGGCAGGATGGCAAGCTGGTGAATGGACAACGATTTGTCATGGTTTGCATTTGATAAATCGAGGCGTTCAAAGTCCACATTGTTTGACCTTTTTGCGGCGATTGGGGCTACGGCATCTGAAGCTATGCCCAACCCCGTATCTAAGACTGAAGTGGTGAGGTCGTTCATGCTGCACCCCCTTCGGCATTACCATCGCGCTTGGCGATGCACGACTGGATGTAAGCCTCAATCTCGCTGGCGGGCCAGCCCTTTATGCGAGGGCCAATAGGAACCCCCGGCTTAATGATTCCATCGCGGATGCGATTGTAAAAACTACTATTGCTTAGCCCTGTCATACGCAGAACTTCGCGCTTGCGGAGAAGAATTTCGTGCTTGTGGGCAAGTGCCTCTTGAATCAGTTTTTGCATGGTGACCTCTGTCAAATGCTGTAAAAAAGCTTTCGATGGAGGCCAGGCGTCCCTGCTTGCATCCATCTGTATCTGGCTAGATGGATGAAATATCGAGGAAGCGTGACTTGTCGCGTGGCTACTTTCCAGCCAACCCCAAAAGTTTCCTAAAACTCATCCAAATTTCCAAAAAGTCGAACATAAATTCGCGTGAGAAGTCACATGCTCTTAGCGAACTTTTCTGCAAACGCGATTTCATCCGCGTTTTTGTCTTTCCCAAAACCAGATGGCACTCGTTCTTTGCCACTTGATTTTGTAAGCGTAGCAACAGCCTGAGCAACCGCCGATCCCAGTGCCTGTGTAGACACAACTTTGCGTTTGCCTAAAAGGCTCTTACGAAGTACCTCAAATTCTGTTGGTTGGTCGATAGCCATTCTCAGTAGATGCACGAGTGCTGCATACCTCACTGTCTTAAGTGATTCACGTCGCCCCATGTCTTTTTCTTGCAGGTTGAATTCCACATCCGAAATTGGCAGCGTATGAGAACCGTCTAGGGTTTTCACTTTGGCGGGAAGAGACACCAATTTTGCAAACTCTTCCGCGCCATCCCACTCAAGCTCTCGCGCGAGTTTTGCGACCCCTTGAAGAGGCACAAATAGGTTTCTAGGCAAAACATCTGCTTTATCAGTTGAGATGGCCCGAATAGCCGGGTAGGTCAAGCGCCGCCTTAGTAAGATCTTCAACCGACTTTTGCACTCTTGATAAACATCAGGATGCTCATTTTTTAGAATCGTCTGATTTTGGGGCGTCGGGTTGATGTGCAACGACAACATTGCTGCCTTCCAATAGGGGGCGTTGCGTCCCTCACGAAAGTTTCTCCAATCAACGTCAGTTGGACGCAATGAGTCAAGTTCTACCTTTGGCTCATTCAATTTTTTCTCTGGCATTCTTTCTCCTTCAATCAGTTCAATTCCATCGTCACATCCGCAGCAGCTACCTTGGCTGCACGCACAATCTCACGCACGCCTTCGCCTCCGCTCCAAGCATCAATCATGTCTGCCCATGCTTGGAGCATCACCCGGCGCTGCTCGCCGTATTCGGCTTTGTTGTAGACACCCCGGATACTGCCCTCTTCGTGCGCGAGGCATTTTTCGATCCAGTCGCGGTTAAAACCAGCCTCGTTCAGTAGCGAGGATGCTGTCCGCCGCAGGTCGTGAACGGTGAAGCTCTCAAAGTCTTCACCCTTGGCTCGAATGGCTTCCACTGCGACCTCAATCACGCGGTTCAATGTTGCGTTACTGATGGGCGTATCCATGTCGTACCGACCGGGATGCAGATAGCGTGACGACGCAAAGCAGGTTTTGAATGTCACCAGCACGTCTTGCGCCTGTGTGCTGAGATACACCACATGGGGTTTGCCTGTTTTCATTCGCTCTTTGGGTATCGTCCAAACAGCGTTGTCGAAATCGACTTCACCCCATGTCGCGTTCACAAACTCGCCCTTGCGCACCATCGTAAGCATCACGAATCGCAACGCCAAGCGCAACGTCGCAGCGGTTGCCGTTGTGTCCAGTGCCGCAAGGAAGCGACGAATTTCTGAGGGATTCAGCGCACGGTCGCGTGCCTTGAACGTGGCAATGTCGCTGGGCCTGATGGCCTCAGCCGGATTTGCCACTGTGAGCGACTTGTCTTTGGAAGCCGCGAAGCGGTACACCAGCAAGACGATTTCACGCACTTGGACAGCGGGCGCTGCGGCCCCCTTCTCGCGGATGCTTTCGCAATGCTTCATCAGTTGGGCAGGATTTATTTCGTCCAGCTTGAGCTTGCCGAACGGTCCTTCCAGATACCGCTTGTAGACCGAGCGCCGCATTGCCAACGTGGAGTCGGCCAAACGAGCGCCGTTGTTGGGATCAGCCTTGTCTGCAAAGTATTTTTCTGCCCAGCGCCCGAATGTCAGGGAGTCTGCTGCCTCTTGGCGCTTTTCGACTTTGGTTCTGGAGGGTGACTCACCCCGCTCCACACACCGTCTAGCGACAGTAAGCAATGAACGGGCTTCAGCCAACGAGACCGTCATGCCGAAGTCGAGTTCAGCCGGGTCACGGGGATGCTTGGCACCCGCCGTGTCGTCGTATCGGCCAATCGTCAGTGTTTCGCGTCGGCCATTGAGGCGGTAATCATAGCGAAACGACTTCGTGCCTGCGGTCGAGACGGTCACGTACATGCCGTCGCGGTCGGCAACTTTGAAGGTTTTTTCTTTGGGGCGCAGTTTGCGCAATTCTGTGTCTGTAATCATGGCGGCTTTCCTTGTAAAACTTTACCGTCAAGAGCCTTGTCGGTAAAGGAAAGCAGCGCCCTAGAGATTTACAGATTTACCGTCATGGCTACCGTCGAAAGTATCGGCTTTGGTTGCATCCCGCTGGGTTGGGTGGGACGCATAACTTGTTGATTTTCAATGGAATGTTGCAAATTTCAGGACGCTGCTGAACGTCTTGAAATAACTGTACATTATTCCCACTCAATCGTCGCCGGCGGCTTGGAGGACACGTCGTAGGCCACGCGGTTGATGCCGCGCACTTCGTTGATGATGCGGCTGGAGACCTTCTTCAGCAGCGCATAGGGCAGCTCGGCCCAGTCGGCGGTCATGAAGTCGCTGGTTTGGACGGCGCGCAGGGCCACCACGTAGTCGTAGGTGCGGCCATCGCCCATCACGCCGACGCTCTTAACGGGCAGGAAGACGGTGAAGGCCTGGCTGGTGAGTTGATACCAGGTCTTGCCGCTGGCGGTGTCCACCGTGTTGCGCAACTCTTCAATGAAGATGGCGTCGGCGCGGCGCAGCAGGTCGGCGTATTCGGCCTTCACTTCACCCAGAATGCGCACCCCGAGGCCAGGGCCGGGGAAGGGGTGGCGGTAGACCATGTCGGGCGGCAGGCCCAAGGCCACACCGAGTTCGCGCACTTCGTCTTTGAAGAGTTCGCGAAGAGGTTCCAAGAGCTTCAGGCCCAATGTTTCGGGCAGGCCGCCTACGTTGTGGTGGCTTTTGATGGTGGTGGCTTTTTTGGTTTTGGTGCCGCCGCTTTCCACCACGTCGGGGTAGATGGTGCCTTGGGCCAGCCATTTGGCTGACTTGAGCTTTTTGGCTTCGGCCTGGAACACCTCCACAAACTCTCGGCCAATGATTTTGCGTTTTTGCTCGGGGTCGGTCACGCCTTTGAGGTGGCCGAGGAATTGCTCGCTTGCGTCCACATGGATGACCTTGGCATGCAGGCGGCCCGCGAACATGTCCATCACCATTTGGCCTTCGTTCAGGCGCAAGAGGCCATGGTCGACGAAGACGCAGGTGAGCTGGTCGCCAATGGCACGGTGAATGAGGGCTGCTGCCACGCTGGAATCGACACCGCCGGACAGCCCCAAGATGACTTCTTCGCTGCCCACTTGTTCGCGAATGCGGGCCACGCACTCTTCAATGTAGTTGCCCATGACCCAATCGGGTTTGGCTTTGGCAATATCGAGCACGAAGCGGTTGAGCAGCGCTTGGCCTTGCACCGTGTGCGTGACTTCGGGATGGAACTGCACCGCGTAGTAGTGGCGCGATTCATCAGCCATGCCAGCAATCGGGCAGCTTGGGGTGCTGGCCATGAGTTTGAAGCCGGGCGGAAGCTGGGTGACTTTGTCGCCATGGCTCATCCATACCTTGAGCATGCCGTGGCCTTCAGCGGTAGAGAAATCTTCAATGCCTTGCAAGAGCGCGGTGTGGCCATGCGCCCTCACCTCGGCATAACCGAACTCACGGTGCAAGCTGGCTTCCACCTGGCCGCCCAGTTGCACCGTCATGGTGAACATGCCGTAGCAGATGCCGAGCACGGGCACTTTCAAGTCCCACACGGCTTGCGGGGCGCGCAACTCATGGTCTTCGTAGGTGCTGGCGTGGCTGCCGGAGAGGATGATGGCTTTGGGGGCGAACTCGCGGATGAAAGCGTCGCTCACATCGTTGGGATGAATTTCGCAGTAAACATGGGCCTCGCGCACCCGGCGGGCAATGAGCTGGGTGACTTGGGAGCCGAAGTCGAGGATGAGAATTTTGTCGTGCATGGCAGTCACCAAAAATCAAACTGAATAATCAAACTGGCTGGCGGGATTGGCCCCTGAAATGCCACCACGCCAACACCAAAGCGCAGGCCTGAAGGGCCGCGCACAAATACATGGGCGCACCCAAGGCCCAGTGGCCGGTCGGCAGGTGGGACACCAAACCCAACAGTGGCGCGCCGACCAGTGGCGCGAACACCGCCGTGAAGGCATTGATGCCGCTGATGGTGCCCAAGGTTTGGCCTTGGCTTTTGGCATCGGCCGCCACAGAAAAAATGCTTTGCATACAAGCCGCCACGGTGAAACCCAGCACATTGGCCGCGATGATGGCAAACATCATCCAGCCCTCGGTCGCCAAGCCCCAAAGCGCATGCGCCAAGACTGATGACAGCAGGCCCATCACCGCCAAACGCTGGGCAGAAAAACGCTTGAGCAACTTGCCGAGCAACCAGCCCTGCACCAGCACCGACACCACACCCACTGCCGCTAAAGACCAACCGTTTTCTTGCGGCCCCCAGCCAAATTTGAAGCTCGTATAAAGCACCCAGGTGTTGTAGAGCACGCCTTGGGCCAAGCCGGTGAACACCACCACGAGAACGAGTTTGCCTATGCCTTTGAGTTCAGTGAGGGCTTTGAGTGCGGTGATCGGGTTGGCGGCTTTCCAACTGAAAGCACGCCGCTTTTCCACAGGCAAAGACTCAGGCAGTACAAAGTAGCCGTAAACCAAATTCACCAAAGCCAAAGTGCCCGCCACAAAAAATGGCAATTGCAAATTGATGCTGCCCAGCAAGCCGCCAAAAGCGGGGCCCAAGATGAAACCCAGGCCGAACATAGCGCCAATCATTCCGAAACGTTTAGCGCGGTCTTCAGGCGCGGTGATGTCGGCTACATAGGCGTTGGCCACCGCCGCATTAGCTTGTACGGCTCCGCCCACCAGCCGTACCGCCACCAGCACCCACAGGGCAGTCGCCAACGCAGTGGCAAAAAAGTTCAAGGCGAGGCCACAAAAACCCAACAACAGCACGGGGCGACGGCCAAAACGATCGGACAAAGCGCCGAGCAAGGGTGAGCCAAAAAAGTTGGCAATGCCAAACGCAAACATCACCGCCGCAAACCAAAACGCCTGGGCGTCTTTGGAGTCGGTGAAGCTGCCCACCAAGGCGGGCAGCACCGGCACCATGATGCCGATGGCCAGCATGTCGATCAGCACGGTGACCATGATGAAGACCATGGCGGGTTGCCGGTCAGACCCTGGCTGAGTCACCGCCGCAGGCAGCGAGGCCGCTGCACCAGCAGCCGAAGAAGAGGTGTCAGACAAAAACCACCTCACTCCATCCGGTAGTTCGGTGCTTCTTTGGTGATCTGCACATCATGCACATGGCTTTCGCGTATGCCAGCCGAGGTGATCTCCACGAACTCCGCTCGGGCATGCATGTCTTCCACCGTGGCGCAGCCGCAGTAACCCATAGACGCCCGCAAACCGCCCGCCATTTGGAAGACGATGCTGATCATGGAGCCTTTGTATGGCACGCGGCCTTCAATGCCCTCGGGCACCAGCTTGTCGGCATTGGGGTTGGCACCGGTGTTGTCTTGGAAATAACGGTCAGCACTGCCCTGTTGCATGGCCCCAATGGAGCCCATGCCACGGTAGCTCTTGTAGCTGCGGCCCTGGAACAGCACGATTTCACCCGGCGCTTCTTCGGTGCCCGCGAACATGCCGCCCATCATCACCGTGTGGGCACCAGCGGCGATGGCTTTGGCAATGTCGCCCGAATAACGAATACCGCCGTCGGCAATCAAAGGCACGCCTGTACCTTGCAGGGCTTGGGCCACGTTGTCAATCGCCGTGATTTGCGGCACGCCCACACCGGCCACGATGCGGGTGGTGCAAATAGAGCCCGGGCCTATGCCCACTTTCACACCATCGGCACCCGCTTCCATCAAGGCCAAAGCAGCAGCACCCGTGGCAATGTTGCCACCCACCACATCCACTTGGGGATAGTTCTTCTTCACCCAGCGCACGCGTTCAATCACGCCCGCGCTGTGGCCATGGGCGGTGTCTACCACCAGGGCATCGACACCGGCTTTAACGAGCAACTCCACACGCTCCTCAGTGCCCTCACCCACACCCACCGCCGCCCCTACCCGCAGCTTGCCTTGGGCATCACGCGCGGCATTGGGGAAGTTGGTTTGTTTGGTGATGTCTTTCACCGTGAAAAGGCCGCGCAGCTCAAAGGCACTGTTCACCACCAACACGCGCTCAAGCTTGTGTTTGTGCATCAGCGCTTTGGCGTCGGCCAGGCTGGCATCTTCAGGCACAGTGATGAGGCGTTCGCGCGGGGTCATGATGTCGCGCACTGGCACATCCATGCGGGTTTCAAAACGCAGGTCGCGCCCGGTGACGATACCGACCACTTTGCGGTTTTCAATCACCGGAAAGCCAGAAATGCCATGCTGGCGCGACAGGGCGATGACCTCGCGCACTGGCACCGTGGGCGCAATGGTGATCGGGTCGCGCAACACACCCGATTCATAGCGCTTGACCCGCGCCACTTCTGCCGCTTGTGCTGCGGGGCTCAGGTTTTTGTGCACGATGCCCATGCCGCCCTCTTGCGCAATGGCAATGGCCAGGCGCGCTTCGGTCACCGTGTCCATGGCGGCAGACACCAAGGGCAGGTTCAGGCGGATGTTTCGTGAGAATGAGGTGGCGAGGGTGGTGTCGCGGGGCAACACCTGGGAGAACGCGGGCACCAACAACACATCGTCGAAGGTGAGCGCTTTTCCTAAAAGGCGCATGAAGAAAACTCCTGACGCAAAAGCGAATTATACGGAAGGCTTCTGGCTTGAACGCAGAAGCGCCGTTCGGGACGGAGGCCTCTACGCCATGTTGCAACCCTGTAACCAGACAAGCAAAACCCCCACCAAAACCGTGCGCGCCATTAAACTGGCTACCTGACTGACTCACAGGATGCCGCCATGCCCCGTTTTGGCCCCATGCTCTTGACTGCTTTGCTGTGCGCCGCCAGCAGCCTGCCCGCCCTGGCGCAATGGAAGTGGAAAGACGCCAATGGCAGCGTCCAGTACAGCGACACCCCACCACCACCCAGCGTGAAAGACGCCGACATCTTGCAGCGGCCCAACGCCGCACGCCGCGCTTCTGTGCCTGCCACCAGCGCCGCACCATCAGGTACTTCGACTGCTCCCAGCACAGCCCCTGCACCTGCAGCCCCGAAAGTGGATAAAGAACTGGAAGAGCGCAAGAAAAAACAAGACGAACTGGATGCAGCCAAGAAGAAAGAGGCGGAACAAAAGTACGCCGCTGCACGCAAGGAAAACTGCACACAAGCACGCAACTACATGAAGTCACTGGAAGACGGCATGCGTATTGCACGCACCAACGCCAATGGTGAGCGGGAGATTTTGGATGACGAAGGACGTGCCGCTGAAGTCAAACGTACCCAAGCCATCATCAAAAGCGACTGCAAGTAGTCGCTTTTGCGGCACTCTCAAGAAAACGCCGGGCCGCGCCCAAGTTTTCTTGATCCCAAGGGCCACGAAGGGGCCCTTTCAGTGCCCTGGGGGCCTGTCGCGAAGCGACAGGTTTGGGAGGTACTCAAAAACAAAGGCAGCTCAAGGCTGCCTTTTTCTTTTGGCCGCAGCTTCGTCAGCGGCTTTGAGGCGCGCTTTATGGGCGGCATAACGCTCGCGCCGCGCTTGTTTGGGATCCACCCGCAGGCCTCGGTAAATTTCCACTCGGTCCTGGTCACGTAAGACATGGGCGGTGGGTTGCAATTTGCCCCACACGCCAACGGCCAACGTTTCGGTTTCATGCGAGTCTGCCCACCAACCGCTTTGCTGCAAGGCCTGCATGAGCGTGCTGCCCACGGGCAAGGTCAAGGTCTGGGTTTGCACCTGACGTGGCGCCAAGCTACGCAGCACCGTCACTTCAATGGAGCCGTCAACGTGGGCCATAGACCTGCTCCGCACGTGAGACAAACGCATCGACGAAGGTATTGGCAATGCGGTCAAACACCGGGCTCACCACCAGCTCCAGTGCACGGCTGCTGAAGGCATAACGCAGATCGAACTCAATTTTGCAGGCGCTGCCCTCTTCGCCGCCTGGCAGGGTCAGCGGGGTGAAGCCCCAGGTGCCGTCTAAAACCGAAAACGGGCCGTCCACCAATGACACCGCCACCAGCCTGTGCGCCTCGTGCCGGTTGCGTGTGGTGAAACTGTGGCGCACTCCGGCATAAGCCAAGTGCAAACGGGCGGTGACGCCGTCAAGGTGCTGCTCCAATACCTCGGCGCGTTCACACCAGGGGAGGAACTCGGGGTAGCTCTCCACGCCGATGACCAGATCCGCCATTTCTTGGGGCGAATACCAAAGCAGGACGGATTTTTTGACGTGCTTCATACAATGGACATGATTGTAGAGAGCACGCGTGTTCTCAAAGCGCCTGCCCAACACTCCCCCATGACCAAAGAAGAACCCATCAAACCCATCGCCGAGAACCGCCGCGCCCGTTTCGATTACCACATCAGCGAACGTTACGAAGCCGGCGTGGTGCTCGCAGGCTGGGAGATCAAAGCCGTGCGCGCGGGTCAAGTGCAACTCACCGACGGGTATGTGGTGATTCGAGACGGTGAGCTGTTCCTGATTGGCTGCCGCATCAATGCCCTGCGCAGCGCATCCACCCACGTCAACCCCGAAGCCGACCGCACCCGCAAACTCTTGATGCACAAAGAAGAAATCAAACGGCTGATCGGCAAGGTAGAACAAAAAGGTTTCACCCTGGTGCCGCTGGACCTGCACTACAAAGGCGGCCGCGTCAAAGCTGAAATCGCCTTGGCCAAGGGCAAGGCAGAGCATGACAAGCGGGATTCAGAGAAGAAGAAAGACTGGGACCGGGAACATGCACGCTTGATGCGGCATAAGGTGTCCAGCAAAGCTTGAACCTAAATCCGGCAGTCGACCGCTTCATTCCGCTGGCAAACCCTGATGAACATTGAGCTTTCTTCACACGAACACCTTCACCGGTTGGGTGAATGCGCTACGCACCCGATTGAGCAGCGATGCGGCACGCTGGCCGCGTTGTTCCTTCTCGCGGGCACGAGCCCGCAGCGTCGTCGCGCCTTGCCAGCGCACCGCATCGCAGCCCACTCGGGCGCGTCCAACTGCCGGATTTAGGTTGAATCGCACCGGCTTGGGACAAGCAGCCTGCATGCTTTTTGCATCACCTTGTTCAAGGTGAACAACAAACTGACACAAAACCTCGGCAGCATAGAGGCTCAACGGCCCGTTGATTCTCCGCACCCGAAACGCACACCGAGCTATGCCCTCAGAACACGCCCCCTCTCCTTTCAGTCTGGCTGGGAAAAAAGGCCTTGTCTTGGGTTTGGCCAATGAACACAGCATTGCCTGGGGGTGCGCGCAAGCCGCCAGGCAACAGGGTGCTGACTTGATCGCATCGTGTTTGAACGATAAAGCCCGCACCCATGTTCAGCCCTTGACCGACTCGCTGGACATTCCGCTACTGACATGCAATGTGGAGGAACCCGGCGCGCTCTCACAATTGGTCGAGGCAGCGGTGATTCGACTGGGGAGGCTGGACTTCGTCATCCACTCCATTGCCTGGGCACCCCTGGACGATTTGCATGCGCCCGTGACCAACACCAGCAGCGCGGGTTTCGCACGCGCCATGGAGGTGTCTTGCCACTCCTTCGCCACCTTAGCCAAACTGTGCGCGCCCCACATGCCCAGCGGTGGCAGTTTGTTGACCATGAGCTACCTGGGCGCCAGCGAGGCTGTTCCCCACTATGGGTTGATGGGCCCGGTGAAAGCGGCGCTGGAATCGCTGGTGCGTTATGTCGCGGTGGAGTTGGGTCCGAAAAATATTCGTGTGCACGCGGTATCGCCCGGGCCTATTCCTACCCGGGCCGCTTCGGGCCTTGAAGGCTTTGATGTGCTGATGCAAAAAGCCCAGGCCAAAGCCCCTTTGGGTCGCTTGGCGACCTTGCAAGAAATTGCCAACCTCAGCACGTTTTTGTGTTCCGACGCTGCCAGCGGCATGACGGGCCAAACCATTTACGTCGATGCCGGTTGCCACGCCGTGAACTGAGCACCGCACCATGAATGACATGACCGAACTCCACCAGGCCGAGCAAGGCGCTTGGCTGCACAACCACCCCTACGACGAGATTGTGTTGGGGCAGTCGGCCCGCCTGGTGCGCACGCTCACGCTGGCCGATATTCAAGCGTTCGCGGCGGTCTCGGGCGACACCAACCCCGCCCATTTGGATCCGGAATACGCCAACGCCACCTTGTTCCACGGCGTCATCGGCCACGGCATGTGGGGCGGTGCGCTCATCAGCACCGTGCTCGGTACGGTTTTTCCCGGGCCAGGAACGATTTACCTGGAGCAAAACCTGCATTTCAGCCGCCCGGTGCGCATTGGCGACACACTGAACGTCACCGTCACCTGCACGGCCAAACACGACGACAAAAAAGCCATCACCCTGGATTGTTTGCTGGTGAATCAACACGGTGCGCGCGTTCTTCATGGCGTGGCGCGTGTGATGGCTCCCACCGAGAAGCTGCGCATCCCGCGCATTCAGGCTCCACAAATTACCTTGTTCGACCCCGCGCAGCGCCACGCCCAATTGATTGCATTGGGCGCCCATCTAGAGCCCGTTCGCTGTGGTGTGGTTCACCCCTGCGACGCTCCGTCGCTGCAAGGTGCGCTGGCCGCCCAGCAAAACGGCCTCATCCACGCCGTGTTGATTGCGCCAGAGAAAAAACTGCGCGCAGTGGCAGTGCAAGCGGAACTGGACTTAACCGGCGTGGAAATCATCAACGTTGAACACAGCCACG
The DNA here is from genome assembly GCA_046094425.1 of Burkholderiales bacterium. Taxonomy (GTDB): domain Bacteria; phylum Pseudomonadota; class Gammaproteobacteria; order Burkholderiales; family Burkholderiaceae_C; genus JANPCX01. The sequence goes on from JBJTHI010000057.1 coordinate 13,181, forward strand.
CGGCGGCGGAGGTTGCTGCACGCATGGCGGCCGAAAAAAACCTGGAAGCGCTGATGAAGGGCAGTTTGCACACCGACGAGTTGATTCACGCCGTGTTGTCGCAAAAGAGTTTGCGCACCGCGCGGCGCATGTCGCATGTATTTCGCTTTGAAACGCCTCTGTATGCCAAGCCGCTTTACATCACCGACGCGGCCATCAACATCGCCCCCAGCTTGAGCGAGAAAGCCGACATCGTGCAAAACGCTATTTTGTTTGCGCAAATCATGGGCGTGTTGGAACCCAAGGTGGCCATCTTGTCGGCGGTGGAAACCGTGAACCCGAACATCACGTCCACTTTGGATGCGGCGGCCCTGTGCAAGATGGCTGATCGTGGGCAAATCAAAGGGGGTTTGCTCGATGGCCCGCTGGCCTTTGACAACGCCATTTCCATACAGGCAGCGCAGGTCAAAAACATCAACTCGCCCGTGGCAGGCCAGGCCGACATTTTGGTGGCACCCGATTTGGAATCGGGCAACATGATGGCCAAACAATTGGAGCACCTGGCCGGGGCCTGCGGCTCGGGCGTGGTGATGGGTGCGCGCGTGCCCATTGCGCTCACCAGCCGCGCCGACACCGCCACCACACGCTGCGCCTCGGCCTTGCTCGCCAAACTGGTGGCACACCACCACCGAAGCCAGCCCGCATGAGCATCTTGTCGGTGAACGCGGGTTCGTCGAGCCTGAAGTTTGCGCTGTACCCGGTTCAAGATGGTCAGCTCGGGGCAGCCAACGTAGTGGGCCACATCGAAGGCTTGGAGCCTGGGGGCCGGCCGCGTTTGCGCTTTGGCCGTGCCGGCGCCATGATCGAATCAGCCCCCGTGCTGACGCACGAAGCACGTGATGTGTTTGACGCCGCGCTGACCACACTGCACCACTTGCTGTCCACACATTTCGCGCCACTGAGGCTGCGGGCCATCGCACACCGCGTGGTACACGGCGGCCCCTTTTTTACGCGCAGCTCGCGCGTCACGCCCGAGGTGCTGGTGCAACTGAGCAGCCTCAATGCGCTCGCGCCTTTGCACCAGCCCCACAACCTGGCGGGCATCCGTGCGTTTGAAGCCCAGTTTCCCCAGGTGCCGCAAGTGGCGTGTTTCGACACCGCTTTTCACAGCACGCTCTCAGCCCTGGAAACCACCTTTGCCCTCAACCGCCAACTCAGTGAACAAGGTGTGCGCCGCTATGGCTTTCATGGCCTGTCGTATCAGTACGTGACTCAGGTGCTGCGGCAGTCCGTGCCCCGTGCGGCGGGCTGCACACTGATCGCGCATTTGGGCAATGGGGCCAGCGTGTGCGCTACCACTGAGTTTCAAAGCCGCGCCACGTCGATGGGGTTTTCCGCCCTGGACGGTTTGATGATGGGCACACGTTGCGGCGCACTCGACCCCGGCGTGCTGCTCTACTTGATGGAACAGGGCTGGAGCCACGACCAAATTCAGCGCCTGCTCTACCGCGAGAGCGGCTTGCTTGGTGTTTCCGGCGAGAGTGCCGACATGCGTTGCTTACACGCGTCAAGGTCTGAGGCCGCGCTTTTCGCTATTCAATTGTTCACCCACCGTGTGGTGCGTGAAGTAGGTGCGTTGACGGCCAGCATCGGTGGCCTGGATGTGCTGGTGTTCACCGGCGGCATCGGCGAGCACGATGCTGCTTTGCGCCAAGACGTGTGCGGTGCCCTGGCGTACCTGGGGGTGTCGATCAACCCCGAGTTCAACCGCAATGCCAACGGCGAAAGGATTTGCGCCATTCACTCGAACCACAGCACAGTTGAAGTGTGGGTGGTGCCCAATGACGAAGGACGTGTGGCAGCGCAGGAGGCGCTGGCGTTTGTATAAGAAGAAGGGTTTCGCGGATACCAGACATCAAAGAGAACCAGAGCTTTGGGAGCCGAGGCGAAAGGAGTAAGACTGTTGAGCAAGATGCACTCAGAGCGGTTCCGCCAAGATGTTCAACCCCCGCTCACAGTCCGCCACCAAATCCCCCACCGCCTCCAGCCCCACCGAGAAGCGCACCAAGGTGCCGCGCCAGGCGGGTTGCTCGCGCATCAAACGCAGGTCGTAAGGCATCACCAGGCTGATGGGGCCAGCCCAAGAAAAACCGATCTTGAAGAGTTGCAGTGTATCCACAAAGGCGTCCACTTGGGCGGGGCTGTAACGCTCGTCAAACACCACAGAGAACAGCCCCGCCGCTTGCGTGCACAACGCTTTCCAATTTGCGTGGCCCGGTGATGTGGGCCAAGCTGGATGCAGTACAGCGACCACTTCAGGTCTCTTGGCCCACCAGGCTGCCAAGGTGCGCGCCGCAGCATCGTGGGCCGCATATCGCAATCCAATGCTGGGCAGGGAACGCAACAGCAGTTCCACATCATTGCCTCCCACGCCCAAACCCAAGCGCATGTGGGTGGCAGCCAATCGTAGGCGCAGCTCTTCGCCCGCCGTAGTGACCGAACCCATCAGCACATCGGCCCCGCCCGAGGGGTATTTGGTGAGGGCCTGCATGGAAATGTCCACGCCCAAACCATCGCCAAGGTCAAATGGGTTGAAAGCGATGCCCGCTCCCCAGGTGTTGTCCAGGGCCGTGAGCACACCGTGGTCACGGCAAATGCGTACGAGCTCAGGCAGGTTGGGGAACTCCATCGTCACCGAACCGGCGGCCTCCAACCACACCAAACGGCTTTGGGGCCCTAGCAGGGCGCGCAGGCTGTCCGGCTGCATGGCGTCGTAAAACTTGGCGGTGATGCCCCAGCCCGCCAATTCGTTCTGCGCCAAAGCTTTGTTGGGGCCATAGGCATTGGTGGGAATCAAGACCTCATCACCGGCCTTGAGCAAAGCGAAGTTGATGAGGGCAATGGCGGCAAGCCCACTCGGTGTCAGTAAGGTGTCCTGCCCGCCTTCCAGTGAAGCAATACGTGCCTCCAGCGTGAAGCTAGTGGGCGTGCCGTGCAGGCCGTAGGTGTAGCCGGTTTTGTCTTTCCACTGGCGGGCTTTGAGCGCCGCAGTGTTTTCAAAAATCACCGTCGAGGCTTTGTGCACGCCGGGGTTGACCGCCTGAAATCCCGCGGGGGGTTGATAAGGATGGTGGATGAGGGCGGTGCCGGGCGCAAGCCCGCTCACATCACGCTTGTCGGTCATACCGGCTGCGCAATCAAATCATGGCCGCGCGTATCAAGGATGCGCGCCTTGGTGAACTCGCCCACCTTCAAGGTCTTGGAGGCTTTTTCAGGCGGCATCAAATGCACCACGCCGTCGATCTCGGGGGCATCGGCGTAGCTACGCCCCACCCCGCCCTTGCGGCCCAAGGCGGGCGCGGAGTCCACCAGCACTTGCATGGTGGCGCCGATGCGTTGGCGCAGCTTGGCGGTGGAAATTTCTTCGGCCACCGCCATGAAACGGGCGCGGCGTTCTTCACGCACTTCGGGGGGCAGCGCACCCTCCAGCGCGTTCGCGGTAGCACCCTCAACAGGCGAGTAAGCAAAACAACCGGCACGGTCGATTTGGGCTTCGCGCATGAAGTCCAGCAAGTATTCAAACTCGCTTTCCGTTTCACCCGGAAAGCCCGCAATGAAGGTGCTGCGAACCACGATCTCCGGGCACACCTCGCGCCAGCGCAGGATGCGTTCCAAGTTGCGCTCGCCGCTGGCGGGGCGTTTCATGCGTTTGAGCACGTCGGGGTGGGCGTGTTGCAGTGGCACATCGAGGTAGGGCAAGATTTTTCCCTCGGCCATCAAGGGCAGCAATTCGTCCACATGCGGGTAGGGGTAGACGTAGTGGAGCCGCACCCAGGCCCCGTGTTGCGCGGCGAGGTCGCCGAGTTTTTCGCACAAGTCGAGCATGCGGGTTTTGACGGGTTTGCCGTCCCAAAACCCGGTGCGGTACTTCACATCCACGCCATAGGCGCTGGTGTCTTGGCTGATGACGAGCAATTCCTTCACACCGGATTCAAACAAACGCTGCGCTTCACCGAGCACGTCCCCAATCGGGCGCGAGACCAAGTCGCCCCGCATGCTGGGGATGATGCAGAAAGTGCAGCGGTGGTTGCAGCCTTCGCTGATCTTCAGGTAGGCGTAGTGTTTGGGCGTGAGTTTGATGCCGGCGGCTGGCACCAAATCAATAAAGGGGTCATGCGGCTTGGGCACGTGCAAATGCACCGCATCCATCACCTCTTGCGTGGCGTGGGGGCCCGTCACGGCCAGCA
>JBJTHI010000058.1:0-18783 GCA_046094425.1 Burkholderiales bacterium
GCCATCGAAAGCCCAGCTTGGAATTGCACTCGGTTCATCGTCATGGCTCACCTCCTGTTGCGATGGGCCTATCTTGCACGGCCACAAGCTCACCAGGTGAGCCTGTCACTCGTGTGGCTGAAATTTGTCACTAATCAGGACCGCTTGAGAGATTGAGTCAGCACGCTGGCAACCAGCCCTACGGCGGCAATGGCCACCAGCACGCTGCTGGCAACTGACGACCACAGCATAGAAGCCACATCCGCCAATACTTCCTCCTTGTCCATGGCGACCACCAGACTCCAGTCGGTGCCGTCGATAGGGTGACTGCGCAGTAAACGTTCTCTGTCGTCGATGTCCACAGACACCAACGCTCCTGGATTTTCAAGTGTGGCGAGAAACGCCGGCGTGAGTGACGCCGACAGATCTGCGGCAGGTTTCAGTACCCGCTGATCCTGCTGGTGCACCATCACCCTGCCGTCTTTGGACACAATGAATCCGAAGCTGGACGGGCTGGGTCGAATGGACGCAACATTTTTTGATACACCTTCCATCGACACGTCCGCTGCCGCAACGGCTTTGAGCTGGTTGCCCTCGCGCACTGGCAGGGCAAATGTCACCACCAACTTTTTGGTCGATGCAGCGATGTAGGGCGGTGTGAGTACGGGGCCACTGGCTGATGCCGCTTGCACGTACCAAGGGCGCACCGTGGAATCGTAGTCAGCGGGCAGATTGCTGGGGCGCGAGAAGAGATAACGTTTGTCGGCGTATCCGAAGTATGTTTTCTCAAATTCACCGGCCTGATCCGCCTGAACAAGTTGAGGTAAAGGGTCGCTGCTTGAAGCAGCCTGCGCAAAGGATGAAACGATGCTTTTTCGTATTGACACCCAATCGGCAATCGTATTCGCATGCGAGCGTGCCAGAGCGCTGGCCTGGTCCGTCAACAGATTCAGCGCGGCTTTTCTCGCGGTGTGGGTGTTGTAGGCGGTGAGGCAAATGAGGCTCAGTAGAACAAGCAGACCGGTCAGTGTGACAAGTCGCACACGCAATGAATGTCGATTCTTGAACATGGATTTTTTCTTTCGCTCAACGACAGGAAACTTCCGCCCCAGTCGACGTGACATCGGGACAAGCGCGTATATCTTCCCATTTCAAGGTTGATGGGCATCGTTGAATAAGCCTCATTTTTGGGGCACTGATGATCGTTTAGATGACGCATGGACATGGCCCGACCAAACGGACAGGCAAGCTCGGATCACGCGCACAGTCGACCGACGACGCGCCACAGTGGGCTGATGCTGACAAGTAAGAGCAACGCCGCCGCGCACCTTGGCCTGGTTCAATTGGGTGAGTAGCACTCGGCACCCAATGAATTTGATGCAAGAAGCCACAGACGGGATCATTCATGCGGTGTTCTTTGAAGACAGGAGCGACGCGGTGAATGCGCGGGATAGCACCGAGTGAAGTGTTTGCACCACAGAAGCGTTTCCTCAACACAGCGCCTGCATTGGATGCCAATTCCTGCTGCGGCCTACAGTTCATCAGCAAGGCTTCACACCCGCCATGGTTCGGCTCGACACCTCGTTCATGGCGTCGATCTGCGCAATGCGTGCCTGGTGCACATCCACACAGCGGCCGTTCATGCGCACCCGTTTGCGTCCTTCGCCGAGGGTGTCGACGTGCAGGCCATCGTTGCCTGTGGTTACTTGGCCGATGCGGTCTTCCAAGGTGTTGCGGCCAGTATTGCTGCGCGTGTCGTTCAACGCTTGGCTACGTATGCTGTGTGTGGACTCCCAGGCAGGGGGTGATGTGGGCAACTGCAGTTGCAGAGGTGCGTCAGCCGTCAGTGGAGCGGAAGGCAGCGGTGGTCGTGCAGACGCTTGGCTTGGCAAGTCGCTGGGCTCGGTTTGTTGCTCATGCGGGCTGTAGGTTCTTCCTGCGGGCCTGCCCACGGTAGGGCGCGCGGCGGGGGGGATAGCGGCGCGTGGGCCGATGGCATCTTTGTGCGTTTCAACGCTCCGCGTGCCGTTCACTGGCGTGGCGGTGGCTGGCAGCCACCGCCACTGCAAGCGTTCTTTGCTGGGCGCGGCCAAGCGGTGGCTTGGTGTTGGAGGAGCGTTTTTGAGAAGGCCCATCAGCAACAAGGCATGCAGGGCGCAGGCCGCGCCTACCGCGATCAGCACACGACGTTGCGCGGATATGTCAGGCGCAGACAGGGAAAAGCTGAAAAAATGCCTCGCAGCGGTCATGAATGAATTGGAACCACCAGGGTGAAGCAACAGCCCCGTCCGTCCAAGCCGTCGCTCAAGCTGATGCGCCCACCCAAGCGGGCCGCCCCTTGCGAGGCAATGGCCAAACCCAGGCCTGCCCCGCTGCTGTCTTGACCGGCCCCTCGGAAAAAGCGCTCAAACACCCGCGCGCGGTCGGCCATGGTGATGCCCGCGCCGTTGTCCGCCACCGAGACCGACCACTGCGTGGCGTCCGCCCACAAGCGGGTGACCACGCGGTTGCCACGGCCCACCCCACAGCCGTGAGCAAGGGCGTTGCCCAGCAAGTTCTGCAGCACCGACTCCAGTGCAACCCGGTCGACGGACTGCATGTAGCTATCGGGCGACTCCAGGCTCAAATCCAAGTGCGCATGGGTAGGCAGTGAGGCGAGCTGGGCCAGGTGGCCGCGCACCAACTGCGCCAAGTCCACGCACTCAAGCTGGACAGTGCGATCGGCATCCACCTGGGCCAGGGATAACAGTTGTTGAACCAAGTGCGATGCGCGTGCAATGGCATCTTGCAACTGCCTGCTCGCTTGTTGACGTGCGGCAGGGCTTTCGCTTTTTTGCAGCACATGGGCTTGGGTGGCCACCAGGGCCAGCGGGGTGCGCAGTTCATGGGCTGCGTCTTGCACGAAAGCGCGCTCACGCTGCACCTTTTGTGCCAGCCGTGTGGTGAGGCCGTTGATGGCTTCCACCAGCGGTTGCAGTTCGACATGTTCGGTTCTTAATGGCGCACTGGAAACGTCGTCCACCTGGCGGCTGGCAATTTGTTCGCCCAGCTTTTTCAAAGGTTCCAGTCCGTGCTTTGCCGCCAACCACAGGGGCAGGAGTACCAAGGGAAAGGCAATCAACAAATGGGGCAACAGGTCTTTCGCCAATTGCCACAACAACCAAGCGGTGCTGGGCTCGGGTGATGCGATTTGCAACCGCCAGCGCGGTGTTTGACCAGAATAGAAGTGGTAGGTTTGCGCTTGAATGCGTGCGGTGTACAAGCCCTGCGGGCTGGTGTGCCAATGGCTGTCGGCGAGGTTGCCAGCAGAAAAAACAACGATGCCCGTGCTGGATTCAGACAAACGCATCTGCAACTCACCCGGCGCTTGGGCCAAGCGGCGGCTTTCATTCAAACGCTCCACAAATGCCAGTGCAAGGCGGCGGGCTTGAGCGGCATCCGCCGTGTTGGACAAAGTTTGCAACAGGCCATCGCCAAACGCCAGATACTGCTTGTTGCGCAGCGTGGCATCAGTGGCTTGGTGGTAGCCATAGGCCATGAGGGCGAACCACACCAAGGTAAATGCCACTGCCGTGGCAGTGAACAAAACACGCAGCAGCAGGCTGGGACGCCACCACCTCGCGAGTTTTGACAGCGGCAGTCCCATGCTCACGGAGAACACGGCTGCGCCGGCGCGGCGCAAAAAATGCAGAGCGCGGATCTTCAGCATGGCACCAACTGGTAACCCACACCACGCACGGTGCGTATGCGCTGCGCACCAATTTTTCGCCTTAGGTTGGACACGTGTACTTCCAGCGCACCAAACTCCACGCCTTCACCCAGCGGTGCCAAGCGCTGCGAGAGCTGCCCCTTGGGCACCACGCTGCTGCTGTCGCGCGCCAGTTCCAGCAGCAACTGAAATTCCCGGGGCGACAAATCTAGCGCCTGTCCATCAAGCAGCACCACATGGGCGCGTGGTTCAATGCGCAGCGCACCCACAGTCCACACTTCGCTGGCTTGTTGAGCGCAACGCCGCACCACGGCCCGAATGCGCGACATCAACTCGGGCATGGCAAAGGGTTTGATGATGAAGTCGTCCGCCCCACCATCCAGCCCCGCCAAACGCTCTTCCAGGGACTCGCGGGCGGTGATGACAATGACCGGTACCGTGTGCCCCGCGCTCCGCCACTTGGCCAGCAAGTCCAAACCAAAACCATCGGGCAGGGTCAAGTCCAGCAGCACGCAGTCGTAGTCAGCGGCTTCAAGGTGCGTGGGTGCATCTGCCGCACGCCTGCGCCACTCGCTGCTTTGGCCCTCGGCCTTCAGCGCTTGTTGCAGCGAGCGGCCCAAATCCAGGTCGTCTTCAATAATCAGCAGGTGCATGGCGGGGTCGGGCCAACGTTGATTTCAGCATTGTCGTGCTCAGACGCGCGCAAGGGAGTGTGTTGCTGCATCAAAACGCCCGTGGTAATCCACACGTTCGGTGCCCAGCCACCGATCCCACCAAGTGAACCACAAACCATAGTTTCCGCGCGCCGTTTCGTGGTGTAAGTGGTGGTGGGTGGTCGTCGTGAACCAACGGCCCACCGCATGGCGGGTAAACCCCGCAGGCATGATCTCCACCGCCGCATGGCCATGGGTGTTGCGAATGATCTGGTGCAAGACCGATGCGAACAGTACACCCCCATGCACTGGCAATACGCAAAGCGCCAAAGGCGTGACCAAGCCGTTGATCAGGCCCTCAATCGGGTGAAAGGAATAAGCTGCCCAAGGCGAAGGTTGGCGTGAGCGGTGGTGCACGCTGTGAACGTGTTGGAACAACCAACGTGTGTGCAAGAGGCGGTGGGTGGCATAGAAGTAAACATCTTGCCAAATCAACAGCACGGGAAAACTGGCCACTAACCACCACCAGCCATATTCACCCGGATCGCGGTAGATGGTGATGTGACCACTGAACAAACCAGCCACCACCGCCATACTCAAACCAGCGAATACTGCCATCGATAACAACGAATAGACCACCTCACGGCGAATGTCAGCGTTGCTGGGCCACTGGTCGATCACGCGGTGGGCCAACCGCTTTTTAAGCACGACATGCAGCAGCCCCCACATGAAAAATGCGGCCAGCACGTAGTGTTTGGCCTCGTTCAAGAAGTTGAACAGGTAGACCTTGCCCAGCATGGGTAGCGGCAAGGTCTGGGCATAAGCTAACACATGAGAAAAAACATCATTCATTGGATGCGGAGGGATCGCAGTTGATGATGTTGGCAGTGTGGGGTTTGCAACCTTTGTGACAGCTTAAGGTTTCGGCGGGTACCTGCTGGCATGCCTGCTCTTAAGCTGCCCACAAGGTGCTGTGCGCAAGACTCGCTGGCATCTTCTTTTTTTCCGGACGTTTCAATGAATGACTTCTTTGTGTTGTTGTCTCGTTGGTGGGTATCTCGCCTCACACTTTTGACCGCTGTTGTTGTTCTGGCGTCCTGCGGCACGACGCCCCCGCCGACGCCACCCATCTCCCGTGGTGATGTTCAAGGCGCTCTGACGCAGTTGCAGGCCCTCATTGAGCATGAGGTGAAGTCACAGCGCCTGGCCGGTCTGAGCATCGCCGTGGTGGACGACCAGCAGGTGTTGTGGTCACAGGGTTATGGCTGGGCCGACAGGCAAAACAAACAAGCTGCCACAGCGCAGACGGTGTACCGCGTCGGTTCCATCTCCAAACTCTTCACCGCTTCCGCGCTGATGCAGATGGTGGAGTCGGGGCAGGTCCAACTGGATGCACCCGTTCAAGCGGTGCTGCCGCAGTTTCAAATGCGGTCCCGCTTTGGTTCTGCCGCTGACATCACCCCCCGCCAACTGCTGACCCACCATGGCGGCTTGCCAAGAGATATTGGCCACGGCATGTGGACCGGCAACCCGGCGCGTTTCACTGCCGTCACCACGGCCTTGGCCCAGATGGACGCGGCCTACCCTCCTGACACGGTCTTTTCCTACTCCAACTTGGGTTTTGATGTGCTGGGGCATGTGGTGGAGCAAGTGGCCGCCGAGCCCTTTGAAAGCCATGTTCAAAAGAGCCTCTTGATGCCGCTGGGCATGACCCACGCTTCGTTCACGGCAGCCCTGCCGAACCACGCTTTGATGGCCAAGCCCTACAACAAAGGTCAGGTCGCGCCCGAGCCTGCGCTGCGCGATGTGCCTGCGGGTGGCTTGAATGCCTCGGTGCTGGACTTGAGCCGCTTTTTGTCCATGGTGTTTGCCCATGGCCGCGTGGGTGACAAGGTGCTGCTGCAACCACAAACCGTGGCGCACATGTTGTCAGTGCAAAACGCCGACGTCGCGTTGGATCTGGGGTTTCGCAACGGGCTGGCCTGGATGCTCAGCACCTTGGGCCAAGGCAGCCTGCAAGGCGTGGGTGTCGTCGCCCACCATGGGGGTGCCACAGTGAACTTTCGCAGTCAGCTCTACGCCCTGCCTGAGCACAAATTGGGGGTGGTGGTGCTCTCCAACGACGCCGCCGCCAGCCAAGCGGTTAACCGCATTGCGACCGAAGCCCTGGACTTGTTGCTGCAGGCCAAGTCCGGCATCACGCAACCCGCCAGAGTCAAACCCATTGAATCTGATCAACCCTGGACAGACGCTGCCATGCAGGCCATCGGGGGCGACTACACCACCCATTTCGGTCACGTGCGCGTTGTTCGCAAAGGTGCAGGCTTACAAGCGCAGGCGTTCGGCCGAACCTTCAAACTCCAGGCCTTGCAAGGCCAAGAACTGGGATTGCGCTATGCGGTGCTGGGGTTGTTTCCGGTGAGTTTGGGTGAACTGGATTTCATTGCGATTTCCACCCGCCGGGTCGCAAATCGCCTGGTCTTGGTCGCCCGCAGTGGCAGCCAGGAGATGTTGCTGGGCGAAAAAATCAAACCCGTGTTGGCCGTGGCTGATCCGGCGCAATGGGTGGGCCGGTATGAGTTTCTGAACCGCGCGGCAGACGATCCGTTTCAGGGGGAGGTGGCCGTGGAGTCGGTTCGCGGCTTCTTCTTGGTGCGCACCCAAGATTTCGAGGCCGCCGGGCTTGCTGCTGCGATTGCCTTGCTGCCCATCTCCGCCAATGAGGCCTTGGTCATGGGGCCACTCAACGGCTGGGGTGAGACAGCGCGGTACGCAGTCGTGCAGGGGCAGCCACAGATTGAGTTCTCGGGTTATGTGCTCAGGCGTCGACCGGACTGAGGCATCAATGCAGCTTGATCCTCGGCCTGTGCGTGCGGTCGATCATTTCTGACAAGGTGATCAAAAAAGTTTTGCGCCACCCACCCAAGGCCAACTGGTGCTGTTTGTGCAAGCCCCAATACATGAACTTGGCGAGGTAACCTTCGACGAACAAACTGCCTCGGGTGAGGCTGCCCATCAAGCTGCCCACGGAGGAGTATTCCGAGAGCGACACCAAGGAGCCCTGGTCTTTGTAGAGGAAGGGCGGTGCTTCGTGTACGGATTGGCCTGAAAGGCCAATCAGCCCGGGCAGGTGTTTCTTTAAATACATGGCCTGCTGGTAGGCGGACTGGGCTCGGGGTGGCACGGTGCTGCCGTCGGGTTGTGGGCAGGCGGCGCAATCGCCGAAGGCGTATATGTGGGGGTCGCGTGTGGTTTGCAATTGCGCGTTGACCACCAGTTGATTGAGGCGGTTGGTTTCCAACACATCGTCGCCGCCCAAATGTGCGAGGAAGGCGTTGGCTTTCACGCCGGCGGCCCAAACGGTGAGGGTGCTTTGAATCACCTTGCCGCTGGCCATCTTGACGCTGTCCTCGGTGACTTCCACCACTTTTTCGTTGGTGTGCACTTCAATGGAAAGTTTGCGCAGCTCACGCACGGCAGCTGTGCTCAATCTCTCGGGCAGTTGCGACAGCACACGTGGTGCGGCTTCGACCAGCACGATTTGCAGGTCTTTTTCCGGGTGAATGTTGTCAAAACCGAAACTGGCGAGCACCTTGGCCGAGGCGTGCAGTTCGGCGGCCAATTCCACGCCTGTGGCACCTGCGCCCACGATGGTGACGGTGAGCCGACCCGAGCCCGCTGCGCGCGGCACACTTTGGGCGCGGATGCAGGCGTTGATGAGTCGGTTGTTGAAACGTTTGGCCGCTTGCGGGCTGTCGAGTTTGATGGTGTGTTCGGCTGCGCCCAAGGTGCCAAAGTCATTCGTTTGGCTGCCCACGGCCACCACCAAGGTGTCGTAGGCCAAGGTTTGGGCGGGGGTGATTTCCCGCCCTGCATCGTCGTGGCTGGCGGCGAGTTGAATGCGCTTTTCTTGGCGGTTGATGTCTTGCAAGCTACCGAGCCGAAACCTGAAGTGGTTCCAGCGCGCCTGCGCCAGGTACTCAATTTCCTCGGCGTGGGTGTCGAAACTTCCGGCGGCCAGCTGGTGCAGCAGGGGCTTCCACACATGGGTGCGTGCAGCGTCCACCAAAGTGATTTCGGCCAGACCGCTCTTGCCCCACTTTTTGCCCAACAGCGTGGCAAGCGCCAAGCCGCCTGCGCCTCCTCCGACGATGACGATGCGGTGCATGTTGTTTTTCCTTTTTTGGTTTTCGGTGGTCAGCAAATTTAACGCTGCAAGGTGTCAATTGCCTGAATAGATGGAAGGAACCGGCTCTGTGCTCAGTCTGGTGGGCGGCTTTACCGCAGCGGGTGCAGGGCTCGGTGTGGCAACCGTGGACGGAATCAGTGGGGCGTCTGGGGGCGTGGCGTTCGCATCCGCAGGGGCATCCAATCCCAAGCTGCGCACACCGCCGCCCTCGGCCCACTCTTCATAGACCCATTCACCATGGCCGAACACACCTTGGCGCGGCGCCAGACCGTCGGGAGCGGCGTCGGTCATGATGGGCACATCACGCAGCACGGCTTTCATATAGCTGATCCACGGTGGCAAGGCCAGGCTGCTGCCCGAAGCGCGGTTGCCTAGGCTGCGTGGTTCGTCATGCCCCATCCACACCACGGCCACCACGGTGGGTTGAAAGCCGGCAAACCACACATCGGCGGCTGCGTTGGTGGTGCCGGTTTTGCCGTAGAGGTCGGGGCGTTGCAGTTCTTTTTGGGCCCGCGCGGCGCTGCCGGTTTGGGTGACCTCTTGCAGCAACTGGCGTGTGAGGTAGGCGTTGCGCTCAGAGACCACGCGCTTGCTTTCGTCGAAGGGCGCGAGGGGCGGGGCTTGGAACAGCACTTGGCCTTGTGCGTCGGTGATTTTTTCAATCATCACCGGTGTGATGGTATGGCCGCCATTGGCCAAGGCTGCATAGGCGGTAGCCATTTGCATGGGGGTGGTGCTGCCCGTGCCCAGGGCCAGGCTGAGGTTGTCGGGCTGGCGATCTAGGTCAAAACCAAAACGCGCCAGCCACTGTTTGGTGGGGCCCACGCCCACATGCTGCAACAGCCGCAAGCTCACCAGGTTTTTCGATTGCGCCAAGGCGCGTCGAACGGTGATGGGGCCTTCATACTGGCCGTCGGCATTGCGGGGGTTCCAGGCATTGGCATCGTTAGCGGACAAGTTCAACAAGGGCGCATCGTTGACCACGGTATCTGGCATCACACCATGCTCAAAGGCGGCTGAATAAATAAACGGCTTGAGCGTGGAGCCCGGTTGCCGCCAGGCTTGCGTCGCGTGGTTGAAAGACTGGCGCGCAAAATCAAAACTGCCCACCAAGGCGCGCACATGGCCGGTTTGCGGATCCAGCGCCACAAAAGCTGCTTGCGCTTGCGGCCACTGCGAGATGGCCCAGCCGTTGTTGGCGTTTGGGTTGCCAGCGTTTTGAATCACGCGAATGATGGCCCCCCGGCGTAGCGCGATTTTGCTCGGTGCGTTGGCTGCCAAAGCCGCTTGTACCCAGCGCAGGCCGTCGCCGCTGATGCGCACGGTCTCACCACTGGCTAACTGCACCACCACCTCTTTCGGGTGGGCGTGCAGCACGATGGCCAGACGCAGCAAATCGTGGTCGCGCAATTCTTTTAATGCGGCGGCAGCAGCGGCTTCTGAGCGCAACGGGTCGTCGGGCAGGGGCTCAAAGTCTTCGGGGCCGCGCCAGGCTTGTTGGCGGTCTTGACTCAGGAGGGCGGCTCTCAGGGCGCTCCAGGCGGCTTGTTGGTCGGCAGCGAGCAGCGTGGTGGTTACTTTCAGGCCGCGTGTGTAAGCCTCTTGGCCGTAGCGTTCAAACACAATCTGGCGTGCCAGCTCGGCCACATGGTCGGCACGCAGCGCGGGTGCATTGGTGCTCGGTTGGTTGCCGCGCAGCTTGAGGGGTTCTTCACGTGCTTGGCTCCACTGCGCCGAGGTGAGCATGTTCAGGTCGAGCATGCGCTTGAGCACCAACAACTGCCGGTGGCGTGCGCGCTCTGCATTCGTGATGGGGTTGGCATAGGCAGGGTTTTTCGGCAAACCGGCCAGCATGGCGCTCTCGGCCACGCTGAGTTCTTCCAAGGTTTTGCCAAAGTACACCTGGGCCGCCGCACCAAAACCATAGGCGCGGTGGCCGAGGTAAATTTGGTTCATATAGAGCTCAAGAATCTCGTCCTTGGAGAGCTCGCGCTCCATGCGCCAGGCCAGCAGCGCCTCTTTGAGTTTGCGCTCCAGCGTGCGGCGCGAGGACAAAAAGAAGTTTCGCGCCACTTGCTGGGTGATGGTGGAAGCACCCTGGGGTCTGCCAACGGCTAAACCGATGGCGTTGCCCGTGTTGATCAGCACCGCACGCAGCACACCTATCCAATCCACCCCTTGGTGCTCGCGGAAACGCGCATCTTCAATGGCGAGCACGGCGTTTTGTAGCTGCTGGGGAATGTCACTGATGGGCACAAAAATGCGTCGCTCAGAACCAAACTGGGCCAACTCCACACCGTCGTGGCTGACCACTTGCAGGTGCTGAATGGGTTGGTAGTTCACTGCTTTGTCCAGCGGTGGCAACGAAGGCCACAACCAAGCCAGCGTGGCTGTCAAGGTGATGGCACCCAGCACCGCACCGCCTAGCAGTGCAAACGCGGCCCAGCGCAGCCACATCAGAGGTCGGGTGCTGCGGAAGGTGTAATACAGGCTGCGCAGGCGCGAAGGTGAGGTTGAGGGAGAGTTCATCAAGTCACGGACTGATCGTTGCAGGCATTATCCGCAAGCGGTGCCGACTGCTCGTTGCACGGTGCAGCACTTGTTAATAGTTAGCAAATTTGCTAACCTGCCGCATGCCGTTCGATATCGACTATTTTCATGCGCGTGTCCTTGCCGAAATCGAACGTTGGCCTGCGGATGTATTGGCCGATTACGCGCATCTCTTGGAACTTCTCGCTGAACATGGCCCGAGTTTGCGGCTACCGCACTCGCGGGCCTTCGGCGATGGGTTATTCGAGCTTCGGCCCCGTGGTCGCTCTGGTATCGGGCGAGCGTTTTATTGTTTCTTGGTGGGTCGGCGCATCGTTGTTTTGCATGCCTTCATCAAAAAAGCGCAGCAAACACCCGACAAAGAATTGAAGTTGGCGCGCAAGCGCATGAAGGAGTTGCAAGATGGCTGAACTGAAATACACCCCGATCCATCATGATCACCAGGCATTTCTGGCCAAGGCACGCAAGCGCAAAGGCTTTTCCGAGGCTTACGAGGCACTTGCCCTGGAGTACGAACTCGCCAAGCAAATGCTCAAGGCAAGATCAAAGGCCGGTTTGACGCAAGACGCGGTGGCCGAACGCATGGGCACGACCAAGAGCACCGTGTCTCGGCTGGAGGCGGCCGGTAAGCACGCTCCTTCAGTGACCACACTGGCTCGTTATGCGCAAGCCGTGGGCTGCGAGCTGCAAATCAAGTTGGTTCGACCTCGCAGCGCCTGAAAAATAATGGTATTGATGTCACAAAACAAAGTTTCATGCGGCCTTCAAGCCGATAGCACCGTTAGATTGAGGGAGACAGGTGGCGGTGTTGCGCAGCAAAACTGTCGTCCGATAGCAAGTTGAACTAAACCGCTGACGCGGTGGCTCCCCTTGCCGGGAGGCCACCGCGTCAGCGGTTTAGTTCAACATTTCCTTCCACGTGACGTCCCAAAGCTGCGCTTTGGTCCGCACGTGAAGTCAGGCGTTATCGCGACTTCCAGAGGCCCCAATGAAACACCGTTTTCTAGCCCACAGCGACCTGCGGATCAGCCCCATTTGTTTGGGCACCATGACCTTTGGTGAGCAAGTGGCGCGTGATGACGCCCACGCCATCTTGGACAGCGCCTTGGCCCAAGGCATCAATTTCATCGACACCGCCGAGATGTACTCGGTGCCCGCCAAAGCAGAAACCTTCCGTGCGACGGAGACCATCATCGGTCAGTGGTTTGCCAAACGACCAGAAGTGCGTCGCCAGGTGGTGCTCGCGACCAAAGTGGCCGGTCCCTCGCGCAACATGGGCTGGATCAGGCATGGTGCCACCGACTTGAAGCCGGAGCACATCGTGCAAGCCTGCGATGACAGCCTGCGCCGTCTGCAAACCGATGTGATTGACCTTTACCAAATCCACTGGCCCAACCGCAATGCGCCGTCTTTCGGTGCGCTGTATTTCGACCCCTCTCAGGATCGTGAATTCACGTCTATCCATGCCCAGCTGGAGGCTTTCTCCTCCTTGGTGAAAGCGGGCAAGGTGCGGTACATCGGCCTGTCCAATGAAACCCCATGGGGCGTGAGCGAGTTTGTGCGTGTGGCGGCGAAACATGGCTTGCCCAAAATCGTGAGCGTGCAAAACCCCTATGCGCTGAACAGCCGTGCGGTCGACAACGGCTTGGACGAAACCCTCTACCGGGAAGGCATCGCGCTGTTGGCTTATTCGCCGTTGGCCTTTGGCACCTTGACGGGCAAGTACGACGATGTGGGTTTTGATTCCCCACACGACAAACCCGGCCGCATTGCGGTGTACGACTCGATGAAGGTGCAGCGCTGGGCCCGTCCCGAGGCGCTGCAAGCCAGCCGGCTCTACAACGCCCTGGCCCGCCGCCATGGCCTCACACCCACTGCCATGGCATTGGCGTTTTGTTATCACTCTTGGCGGGTCACCAGCACCATCATTGGCGTGACGAATCTGGCGCAGCTCCAAGACAACCTGGCCGCTTGGGGCACCACCTTGTCGCCCGAACTCTTGGCTGAGATTGATGCCATTCGCTGGCTGTACCGGGATCCGGCGCAGTGATGCTCTACTTCAGGAATTGCGTGGCTTCTTGAACACCAGCACATTGCCAACCATCACCAGCAACAAACCCAACAGCGCGGGTGCCGTCCAGGTGTAGCCCTCCACCCAGGCCGACACGTTCAAGGCCACCACGGGAAAGAGCACGGTGCAATAGGCGGCTTTCTCGGGGCCCAAGCGACCGACCAAGGTGAGGTAGGCGGTGAAGCCAATGACCGAGCCCGAAATGGCCAGGTAGAGCAGGGCACCCATATAACGTTCATTGGCTTCAAATGCCCATGGCACGTCGGCCACCCAACAACCCAATGTGAGCGCGGTCGCCCCCATCAGCATGCCCCATGCGTTGGTGACGACTGGCGTGTGGCCCGTTGCTTGCAAGCGGGTGGACAACATATTGCCAATGGAAAAGCACAAGGTGCCTGCCAGGCCGTAGGCCATGCCCAAGCCGGTGTGGGCCGAGGTGTTGTGGCGGCTCAACTCCGGCCAAAAAAGGGCCACCAGCCCGAGCAAACCAAGCAAGCTGCCCGCGAGCACCCGGCGGTTCAGCGGTCGACCTAAAAACACCCGGGCGTTGAAGGCGTTCCATACCGTGGCGGTGGAAAAAAGCACGGCGACCAAACCGCTGGGGATATAGCGACTGGCTTGCATGAAACACAAAAAATTCAAACAGAACAAAAAGAGTCCTTGGGCGGCCACCAACGTCATGGCGATGCCCCGGGGCCGCTTCAAGCGCCCAGTGAACACCAACCACGCAAACAACACCGCCGCTGCCAGCGCAAACCGGTAAGCCACCGACCAGGCGATGGGAACGACGCCGAGCTGTAGCTTCAGTGCAATCCAGGTGGTGCCCCAAATGAGCACGGTGAGCAGGTACAGGAACAGGTTCATGGGCAGGTGCACTGGCGCGAGAAGGTGTGTGTTGGCAGTGTCACGTGGGCGCGGCTGGCCTAGTTGCACAAAACCGGCATTTGTCGGGGCTGTCCTTGGAAAGCCTTGATATGCAGCGGCATCGCTGCTGCAAAATCAAGCACCCGCAACATCCAGGCGTGGGCTTTGTTGGCCCACCGGTTTCGGTTTTCTGTCGACTTTGCCGTGAACCCGTCTTCCACCAACGCGACTACGCCGCCACAAACCACCGTGTTTCAAGCGCTGTCGCAATCGCGTGCCAGCTTGCTGGACAGTGCCAGCATCGGTGACGGTCTGGAGGTGGCGCTGTGGCGCAATGCGAACGACGAAACCCAATACCACCGCCCGGGTCACCACACGCTGTCGCTCTATCTGCGCGGTGGCGAGGGCACGTTCCGCGCCGATCAACCTACGCTGCGCGGCGCACCTGGCCTGTTGTGCTTACTCCCGGCAGGCCACGAATCGCAGTGGGTGGTGGGCGGCGAGCAACGTTTCTTGCATTTGTACTTTCGGGCCGAACAGCTCGCACCCTGGGCCTTGCGTCTGCTCGACCGCGAGCCGCGTGAGGTGGCCCTGCCCGAACTGACTTTTGTCAACCCACCTGCTTTGGTGTCACCGTTGTTGGCCATGACCCAGCTCAACTGGAGCGATCCGCAAGCGCGTTTGCAGGCCAATGGCTTGGCCCACCAGGTCTTGGGTGAGTTGATCACTGGATACAGCAAGCGTCCAGCCGTCTGGACTGTGCGTGGCGGGCTGTCACCCGCAGTTCGGCGTATGGTGATGGAACGGATTGAAGCGTCCTTGGCTGAACCCATCACCGTCGGAGACATGGCGGCCTGGGCCGCTTTGTCCGAACATCATTTCGCCTTGGCTTTTCGCCAGTCTTTCTCGATCACTCCGCACGCTTGGGTGCTGGCGCGTCGCATCGAGCATGCCAAGGCCCTGTTGCGCGAGCAACCAACTTGGTCGCTGGATGCGGTCGCCCAAGCCTGCGGACTGGCCAGTGCCAGCCACCTGGTGCGGCGCTTTCGCCAGCAAACGGGGGTGTCGCCAGGGCGTTGGCGGATGTGGGCCAAGGATTGATGCGAGGCTTACGGCACACTTTGATCCCACGTTCTCCGTTTACATACCCTGTTTGCCATGTCCCGCAAAGACCACGCCAGTGAAACTCCGGCCACTCAAATGCTCAAAAGGGCAGGTGTCAGCTACACCGAACACTTGTACGACTATGTGGACCACGGTGGCACCGCGGAGTCGGCCAAACAACTGGGCGTGGATGAACACGCGGTTGTCAAAACACTGGTGATGGAAGATGAACATGCCAAGCCCCTCATCATCTTGATGCACGGCGATCGGCAGGTCAGCACCAAAGAATTGGCACGGCAAATCAAGGTTAAAAAAGTGCAGCCCTGCAAACCCGAGGTGGCACAGCGCCACAGTGGTGAGGGTCTGTTGACCTACCAATCGCCCTCGCGCCGGGGTGGCCAAGGGTGCAGGGCAAGGCGCGCGACGCCGCCCAGGCTGGCTGCCTGGGCCAGGAGCGCAACGCGGCCCTGCGCCCTTGGGTACCCCGGCCCACAGGGTGAAGCCCCCACAGGCCCCCACTCTTCGTTGCAAATGCTCGCGGGGGGATGAACCCCCGCTGTGCTTTGCGCCTCAATTGGGGGCCTGTGGCAGCTTCACGCGAGGGCGATTGGTAGGTCAACAGACCCTGTGGTGGGCGGTACCTCGCCCTTCGGCACCAAAAAGGCGATGCCTGTGTATGTGGAGGCCACCGTGCTGGCGTTGCCGCGTATCTACATCAATGGCGGGCGGCGGGGGTATTTGGTTGGTGTGGAGCCAGGGGTGTTGACGCAACTGCTGGCTGCGTTGCCGGTTCAATGTGCCGGGGCAGAATAGCGCCTTGTTTTCTTACCGAATCACGCCATGCAACCGTATTTGCCTGTTGTTGCCGCCGTGCTGGCCTATTTGCTGGGCTCGCTGTCCTTCGCCGTCATCGTCAGCCGCCTCATGGGTCTGGGCGACCCACGCAGTTATGGCTCGGGCAACCCCGGTGCAACCAATGTGCTGCGTTCGGGCAACAAACTTGCTGCCATCTTGACCCTGGTGCTGGATGCGCTCAAGGGTTATTTGCCCGTGCTGGCCGTGGTGCTCTGGGGTGAGCGCTACGGCCTAGGCGAAGGCAGCGCTGCGGCGGTGGGTGTAGCAGCATTTCTGGGCCACTTGTGGCCGGTGTTTTTTCGCTTTCAAGGTGGCAAGGGCGTGGCCACGGCCGCCGGGGTGTTGTTTGGCTTGAACCCGTTGCTCGGGCTGGCGACCTTGCTCACCTGGGCCATCGTGGCCTTCTTCACCCGCTATTCCTCGCTGGCCGCCATGGCCTCAGCGGTGTTTGCCCCGTTTTATCAATTGCTGATTTGGGACGCAGGCCCCATCGCCATAGCCGCTGTGGTGATGGGTTTACTCTTGGTTTGGCGACACAGCGCCAACATTTCAAAGTTGATGGCGGGGACGGAGAGCCGTTTGGGGCAACGAGTGGACACGCCATCGGTGGCAGTTCATCCACGCAAGAAAAAACACTGACTTCGGAGAAGCACACCATGAGCCACTCAATACAACGTTTCCATGTGGGTGACCGCCTCTCCGAGATGGCCATCTTCAACCACGTGGCTTACTTGGCGGGCCAAGTGCCCGACGACATCACGCAAGACATCAAAGGCCAAACCGCCCAGGTATTGGCCATGGTGGACAAACTGCTGCTCGAAGCCCGCACCGACAAGGCCCACATCCTGATGGCGCAAATTTTTCTAGCCGACTTGGCTGACTTTGCCGGTATGAACGAGGTCTGGGACGACTGGGTGGCACCGGGCGATGCTCCCCCGCGCGCTACGGTACAAGCGAAGTTGGCCAACCCTGGCTACCGCATTGAAATCGTGGTGACGGCGGCCATTGCCAGTGGTGCTTGACTTGGGTCAAGGCTTGATGCGTCTTGTGCTGTCAGCATAAAAGCCCATGTCCAGCAAACACGCCCAGCAAGCCCTGCAAGAAACC
This sequence comes from Burkholderiales bacterium, assembly GCA_046094425.1. GTDB lineage: Bacteria > Pseudomonadota > Gammaproteobacteria > Burkholderiales > Burkholderiaceae_C > JANPCX01. Next base: position 17,082 of record JBJTHI010000058.1, read on the forward strand.
CGCAGTTTTGGCGTTCGTGACATTCCGCCGCTCAGGCCCCTGGGTTGGTTGGCACGCGGCTGGTCGGATTTGTGCTCGTGCCCAGTTTTGTCGCTACTGCACGGTTTATTGCTGTCGCTGGGTGGGGGCTTGATTTTTTACATCGCCCGCGATCGGTTTTGGCTCTTGGCCGGTGCCTTCAGCGGTTTTTTGCTGGTGGCCCCCATATTGGCCACGGGCCTTTATGCCATCAGCCGCGCCTTGCAGTTTGGCAACCAACCCAGTTGGCAAACGGTGCTGCGCGCTTGGCGGCCCAGCCAGAGCAAGCTGGTGGTGTTTGGCCTTTTGTTGGCTTTGGCGGGCACGGGTTGGGTGCTGACCTCGGCGGCCTTGGTCACGGCGTTTTCCGCCGTGCCGGTACACAAGCCGCTTGATTTTTTGCGCTGGGTTGTTTTGAGTGACAGCGGCCATTTGTTTGAGATGTGGTTGGCGCTGGGTGCGGTTTTGGCCGCTCCGGTGTTCGCTTCCAGCGTGGTGGCGGTGCCCATGCTGCTCGATCAAAAAGTGAGTGTGATGGGCGCGGTGTTCACAAGCTGGCGTGTGGTCATGGCACATCCCGTACCCCTGGCCTTGTGGGCGGTTTTGATTGCCGCGCTCACTCTTCTTGGCATGGCAACGGCCATGTTGGGTTTGGTGGTGGTGATGCCGTGGTTGGGCCACGCGAGTTGGCATGCCTACCGCGACTTGGTCAGCCCCGCACCCGATGACTTGCTGCGCACACGCACTTTCTGAGTAGGCAGTACCGTCATGTTCGGCTACACCGAAGCCCAAATCGCCCAGTTCGGCCTCACCTTCGGCGTGGCGGCCTTCATGCTTTACATGCTGTTCATCATCGTGCAACTGGCACGTGAATCCAGGGCCGGGCGCTTTGGCACCTTTGTCTTGCTGCTGGGTTTGGGGCTGGGGCTGGTGGGGTTTGCTGCCAAGGGCTTGATTAAATTTTTCATGGCAGGCTTGGGCGAATAGTTCGTTAGGAGAGGGTCAAGCCTAAGCGCGCTGGCTCACCCAAGCCCACCCGCACCAACACAGGCTCGTCTGCAGTCAAGTCCACGACGGTGGTGGGTTGCATATTGCAAGCGCCCGCGTCCACCACGGCTTGAATTTGTTTTTGGAACAAAGCGCGAATGTCTTGTGGCTCGTTCATGGGTTCGGTCTCACCGGGCGCAATCAAGGTGGTGGCTAGCAAGGGCTGGCCCATCAATTCCAACAATGCTTGCGTGACACGGTGCTCAGGCACGCGCAAGCCTATGGTGCGCCGCGACGGATGCGACAAGCGTCGCGGCACTTCTTTGGTGGCTTCCAAGATGAAAGTGTAGGGGCCGGGGGTGCCCAGCTTCATCAAACGAAATTGTTGGTTGTCCACGCGGGCGTAGTTGGCCAGTTCGCTCAGGTCGCGGCAGAGCAAGGTGAGGTGGTGTTTGTCGTCCACGCCGCGAATGCGGCGCAGTGCCTGCGCAGCATCTTTGTCGTCCAGGTGGCAGACCAAGGCATAACTGCTGTCGGTGGGAATGGCCGCCACACCCCCACTGTGCAAAATTTGCACCGCTTGTTTGAGCAAACGAGGTTGCGGGTTCTCGGGGTGAACCTCGAAGTATTGGGACATGATCGATGTTTACAGAACTTCTGGTGGTTCGCCGCCCTCACCCCAACCCTCTCCCGCAAG
>JBJTHI010000059.1:0-7053 GCA_046094425.1 Burkholderiales bacterium
AATCCTACAAATCTTGAGCTTGACCATGTTCGAAACAACCCCAATAAATCAACTACTTACGCAACCCTCAACCAATTCGGACGCCAAAATCGACCCTCAACAGCTCGCTCTCCTCTGAAAAACGTTGGGACACTACTGATCGAGTAACTAAGTTACATCGTCAAATCAAAAAAAGAGGCCCCAGCGAGGCCTCTTGTCCAAAAGAAGAACGCTGGGTCAACGCAAGCGCAACTCCACACGCCGTGCTTCTTGATCGTCAGCACCACCGGTGGTCAATTCGGGGCGGCTCATCACCAAACGATCAGGTGATACGCCATAGGACTCCAGCGCATGGCGCACAGCAAAAGCACGGCGTTTGGCCAGGTCGGCATTCATTTGGGGGTTGCCTGTGGCGTCGTGGAAGCCAGAAATCAACACCGACACGCCATTTTGTGCGCGGGCCGCATCGGCCACACGGGCCAGTACTGCATCACTGCCTGCAGGCAAGGCATCGGATCCCACGGCGAAGTAAAGTTTTTCGGGTGGCGCAAAACCGGCCTCTGCCGCAGCAGAAGTGGGCATGGATGTCGGCATGGCTGCGGTTGCAGACTCGGTTGCAGAAGACCCCGATGGTGTGCCTGCGAGCCTGCTCAGTGCCAGGGCCAACACACCCACCACCACCAAACCAATCACACCTGCCACCACCGCCAAACCGTAGCGGGTTGCGTCATCGTCGTTGCTGCTCATGCCTGCGTCCTTGAAGTGCTTTAAAGCCGCGCATTCTAGTAGGCGAACATGACTGATTTCTTCAATTCAGCAACCATTGGCCTTGCGAGGCAAAGCAGGTGAATCTATTGGGCCAGGTTGCCGCGTTCCTGGCATGCGCTGTGCGCCGCAGACTGCCCATGCCTTGAGTGAAAGCCCTCGTCGATCACCATCCTTTTTGCTTTTTTGTGCCGCCTCACCGCTGCTCAGGCAGCGCCCCCATCATGGGTGGACATGACTGATCTGTTTCGACTGTGCTGCTTTCTTTCGCTGAATCGAATGGCGGAAACAACAAAGGGCCAGAAGGCCCTGTGTTGATTTCTCAAATGGGGTGCTTCAACTCACTTCAGCACCACCTCCACGCGCCGTGCCTCGGCCGCACTGCCGCTGCCTTGGGTTTGCTCGGGTTTCTTCATCTCTACCTTGTCTTCCGCCACACCCAGGGCTTTGAGTGTGTCGCGCACCATGAGGGCGCGCTCTTTGGCAAGTTCGGCGTTTTTAGCGGGGTCACCGGTGGCGTCGTGGAAGCCGCTGATCACAGCCATCTTGCCTGCACCCACACCTTGCACCACGTCAGACAAGGCCTTGCCAGCCTCAGCAGGCAGCGCGCTGGAGCCACTGGCGAAAAAGAACTTCACCACGCCGTTTTCAATACGCACGGAAGGACCATCTGTAGCAGCCGCAGCGGCAACCACAGGAGTTTGCACGGCAGTGACCACAGGGGCTTTGGTCACCACGCCAGGCAACAGCGGCACGATGAGCAAGGCCACGATGTTGATGATTTTGATTAGCGGGTTGACCGCAGGGCCCGCCGTGTCTTTGTAGGGGTCGCCCACGGTGTCGCCTGTCACCGCAGCCTTGTGTGCATCACTGCCTTTACCGCCGTGGTGGCCATCTTCAATGTATTTTTTGGCGTTGTCCCAAGCACCGCCACCGGTACACATGGAGATGGCGACAAACAAACCGGTCACGATGGTGCCCATCAAGAGGCCACCCAAAGCCGCTGGGCCGAGCAAGAGGCCGACCAAAATCGGCACCACCACGGGCAACAGGCTCGGCACGATCATTTCTTTGATGGCCGCAGAAGTGAGCATGTCCACCGCTTTGCCGTATTCCGGCTTGCCGCTGCCGTCCATGATGCCCTTGATGTCGCGGAACTGGCGGCGCACTTCCACCACCACGGCACCGGCAGCGCGGCCCACGGCCTCCATCGCCATGGCACCGAAGAGGTAAGGAATGAGGCCGCCAATAAAGAGGCCCACGATCACCTTGGGGTCGCTCAAATCAAAACTCACCGACAAACCCCGGCCTTCCAGCGAGTGGGTGTAGTCGGCAAACAGCACCAGGGCTGCCAGGCCCGCCGAACCAATCGCATAACCCTTGGTCACGGCTTTGGTGGTGTTGCCCACGGCGTCCAGCGGGTCGGTGATGTCGCGCACGCTCTTGGGCAGCTCCGACATTTCGGCAATGCCGCCTGCGTTGTCGGTGATGGGGCCGTAGGCGTCCAAGGCCACCACAATGCCAGCCATGCTCAACATGGACGTGGCAGCCACTGCAATGCCGTAAAGACCGGCCAATTGATAAGACACCAAAATGCCCACGCACACGAACAGCACCGGCCAAGCGGTAGAGCGCATGGACACACCCAAACCTGCGATGATGTTGGTGCCGTGGCCAGTGGTCGAGGCTTGTGCAATGTGTTGCACGGGCGAATACTGGGTGCCGGTGTAGAACTCAGTGATCCACACCAAAGCGGCGGTGAGAACCAGGCCCACGGCACAAGCACCAAAGAGGGCAGACGCCGACACAGCGGCACCCGAGGTCAGCGTGACAGCTTGTGGGAACAGCCACTGGGTGACGAAATAAAACGCCACCAAGGAGAGCACGCCCGATACCGCCAAGCCTTTGTAAAGCGCGGGCATGACGTTCTTCATGCCTGGGCTGGCTTTGACGAAGTAGCAGCCAATGATGGAAGCAATGATGGACACGCCGCCCAGCATCAGCGGGTACAGCACCGCTTGCATGGCTGCACTGGAAACCACCAGCGCGCCCAAGGCCATGGTGGCGATCAAAGTGACAGCATAGGTCTCGAACAAGTCGGCGGCCATGCCCGCGCAGTCGCCCACGTTGTCGCCCACGTTGTCGGCGATCACGGCCGGGTTGCGGGGGTCGTCTTCGGGGATACCGGCTTCCACTTTGCCCACCAGGTCGGCACCCACGTCAGCGCCCTTGGTGAAAATGCCGCCGCCCAAACGGGCGAAGATGGAGATCAACGAAGCACCAAACGCAAAACCCAGCAGCGGCTTGAGTGTGGCGGCCAAAGTCGCGCCTGGCGCGGCGTTGCCCGTGAGGTACATCAAGCAAGCCGTTACGCCCAAGAGGCCCAAGCCCACCACCAACATCCCGGTGATGGCGCCGCCCTTGAAGGCGACGTCCAGCGCCTGTGCCATGCCTTGGGTGGCGGCTTGGGCGGTGCGCACATTGGCGCGCACCGACACATTCATGCCGATGAAACCGCAAGCGCCGGAGAGCACTGCGCCCACGACAAAACCGATCGCGGTGGTTTTATCCAGAAAGATGGCAATCAACACCGTGAGCACCACGCCCACGATGGCAATGGTTTTGTACTGGCGGGCCAAATAAGCGGCCGCACCTTGTTGAATGGCACCGGCAATTTCCTGCATGCGCGCATTGCCAGCGCTTTGAGACAAGATCCAGCTGCGCTGGACAAAACCATAGATGACTGCGGCCAGTCCGCAGGCCAGCGCCACATAAAGCGCTATTTGGGTGGACATCAGGGTCTCCTTTTTTAGTTCATCAACGGGAGCGATGAAAGGGCACGGTCTGACGCCCGCGCGGTCGCTTCATCTGCCGGGCGCATCCTACGGGGTGAAATAGGTCAAAGCAATGTCAGCGGCCTGGTGTTTACCAGTGGTTTCGGGCTGGTTCTTGATGGGCTTGCCCAGGAGGGGCGCAGGCTCGCCGTTAAAATCAGGGTTCTCCCGAATCATCACGAGACTGACATGAGTTTGCATAACGTCCCCCCTGGTAAAAAAGCCCCCGACGAATTCAACGTCATCATCGAAATTCCGATGAATGCCGACCCGATCAAGTACGAGGTAGACAAAGAAACCGGTGCCCTGTTTGTGGATCGTTTCATGACCACCGCCATGCACTACCCCTGCAACTACGGTTACATCCCGCAAACCTTGGCGGACGATGGTGACCCAGTGGATGTGTTGGTCATCACGCCATATGCGCTGACCCCCGGCGTGGTCGTCACTTGCCGTCCCATCGGCGTGCTGATGATGGACGACGAAGCCGGTGGTGACGCCAAACTGCTGGCCGTGCCCATCGACAAAGTGCTGCCCATTTACAGCCACTGGCAAAAACCCGAAGACATCAACCAAATGCGCCTCAAGGCCATCCAGCATTTCTTTGAGCACTACAAAGATTTGGAAGCAGGCAAGTGGGTCAAGGTGAAGGGCTGGGAAGGCCCACAAGCGGCCAAAGACGAAATCACCAACGGCATCGCTGCTTACCTCAAAAACAAGTGAGCATGTTGCTGCTGTTGTCACCAGCCAAGTCGCTGGACTTTGACACACCGCACGCCGTCAAACGACCCACCCAGCCCTTGTTTGTAGAGCAAGCGGCGCAGTTGGTGGCGAAGCTGAAAACACTCTCGGTGGGTGACGTGGCCGCGCTCATGGATTTGTCCGAGCCACTGGCAGCGCTCAACGTGGGCCGCTATGCGCTGTGGTCAGACAAGGCCACTGCCAAAAACAGCAAACCCGCGCTGCTGGCCTTCAATGGCGATGTGTACGAAGGCCTGCAAGCCGCTACCCTGAGCGCGGACGACTTGGCTTGGGCGCAGCAGCATGTGGCGATTCTGTCTGGCCTCTATGGGGTGCTGCGGCCTTTGGATCGCTTGCAGCCCTATCGGCTAGAGATGGGCACGGCCTTGGCGACAAAACAAGGAAAAAACCTCTACGCCTATTGGGGCGACTTGCTCTGCGAATACTTGAACGGCAGGCTCGTTGGCGAACGCCAACCGGTGATCGTCAACCTGGCTTCGCAAGAGTATTTCAAAGCCGTGGACAGACCCAGCCTGAAAGCGCGTGTGGTGGAGTGTGTGTTTGAAGACTACAAGGGCGGGCGCTACAAAATCATCAGCTTCTTTGCCAAACGCGCGCGCGGTTTGATGGCACGTTTTGTGATTGAGCACCGGCTCACCCAAGTCAAACAATTGCAGCGGTTTGACAGCGAGGGTTATGCGTTTGATTCGCAGGCGTCTGAGCCCAACCGCTTGGTGTTTCGTCGACGTTTGGCCGATTGAAGCACCTGCGGCAGAATTCCAGCGCCTAGACCGTTAGGAATTTTGTCTGTGAACACCACCACTACTTCCACACAAGCCGTCACCCCCGAGCTGCGAGCCTGGATCGTGGCCCAGGCGCAAGCGGGTTGCACACCCGAAGCCGTGCTGGCCTCCATGCGCGCCAGCGGCTGGCAAGAAGCCGTGGCGGTACAAGCCCTGGAAGAAACTTTGCGTGGCCACTTGGTCGACCATGCCAAAGCCAATGGGCTGCCCCTGCCTGTGGTGGTGCCCGAGCCCTTGAGTTTGGATGGGCCTTGTGTGCTGAACGCTGGCGACCGCGATGTTCAGGTACTCAGCCACATGGTGCTGCCGCGTGTGGTGATTTTTGGCAGTTTGCTCGCTACGGAAGAATGCGATGAACTGATGGCGCTGGCCGCGGCCCGGCTGGTGCGTTCAGAAACCGTGCAACTGGACACCGGCGGCAGCGAAGTGAACGAGGCCCGAACCAGCGAAGGCATGTTTTTTGGGCGCGAAGAAAACGCCTTGTGCGCGCGCATCGAGGCGCGCATTGCCGCACTGCTCAACTGGCCCTTGGTCAACGGTGAAGGCCTGCAAGTGCTGCGCTACCGTCCAGGAGCGGAATACAAACCCCATTACGACTACTTCGATCCCGCCCACAGCGGCACCGCCAGCATTTTGAAGCGTGGCGGTCAGCGCGTGGCCAGTTTGGTGATCTACCTCAACACGCCGACCCGAGGCGGCTGCACCACCTTTCCCGACGCGAAGTTTGAAGTCGCCCCCATCAAAGGCAATGCGGTTTTCTTCAGCTACGACAGGCCCCACCCCATGACCAAAACCCTGCACGGTGGCGCGCCGGTTTTGGAAGGGGAGAAATGGGTGGCGACCAAATGGTTGCGTGAAGGGCGGTTTGATTGACCCGCGTCCTCAACGTACCGCAACCGCAGATTTCGCACCCACAGTGGTATTGATGATGGGGGGCAGGTTGGCAAAGGGGCGGTTTTTTTCAATGCGCTCCCGCTTACGCTCCTCCCAAGTTTGCGGCCCCTCCAGCGGCCAGGTGTCGATGGCGGCCACTACATCTTGGCGCGGCATGCGCGAATAAGTGGGGCCGCCCAGGCGCAACCACCAGCGTCCTGCGGGGTGTTTGAAGGCCAAGGGGGCTTTGCTGTCCAGCGCCCAATACACACAGGCCTGCTGCGACCAAAACGCCTGGCGCTCAAAATTCACGCGGCCCGCAAAGCCTGTCTCCAGCGGGAGTATGGCCACGGCATCAGGCAATTGCACCAGGGCATAACGCAGATCAGCCAAGGTTTCGCCCGGTGTTCGGTAGACAAAGACGATGCGTTCAATGTCGGGCGCATGGATACGATCCACCACCTCGTCTTCGCGGAAAACAACAATGTCTTGGCCATGCCAGGCCGTGCGCCAGCAAACTGGGTTCATGAGGCGAAACTCCTGCGGTGAGACTGTGGGAGGAAACAAGACGCCCACCGTACTCCCGCCAAGCTCACCTTGCTGTGAGCAGACGCGTCCAACTGCAAACAAGGTGACAGCTTGTGATGGTGTGTCTGCTTGTAATGCGCCTACATCTTGCAGCAGTCGCAAGCTCAGGCCACCAACGCCGTGGCCTTGATATGTTTCAGCACGCCAAACAATTCATCCACCTGGGACGACGTGAACAAAGCGTCTGGCCCCTGGGGCGCGTAGCTGGTGAATGGCGGTTCATAGAGCAGGCCCACGTCCATCACGCCGCGTTCGGTCAGGTGAGTGACGATCAGGTTCACAAATTCCAGTTGATTGGCGTTCAAGGTTTTGCCCGCTACAAAACCGTTCAACCTATTTTCCTCAGTTACCCCGATATAAGCTGCCGAAAACGTAGACTCCATGCGGGTTAGCGAACGATTTAAGGAGCCACCAATTGGGTGAAGAGTCATTGACACAGAAACACAGCACTCAGGCCTGTCAAGAGGCCA
>JBJTHI010000060.1:0-1369 GCA_046094425.1 Burkholderiales bacterium
ACCTATTTTCCTCAGTTACCCGGTAGCGACCGTCTCCGGGAGGTTGGTGTTGGGGACAAAGGCGAGGATTCTTTCTGCGATATAACGTGCCAACGCAAACCAACGTTGGTGTCCCGTCAACTGCGGCGCAGCGCTTCGAATGTGTGCCACACCCGCGTGGATATTGGCGATCATCGCTTTGATGTGTTGCCTCGCTTCATGCGTCATCACCAGCACAATTTTGTTCACCCTGGCGTGACTGGTGAGTTTTCCCACCGCATGCAACAGCTTGGGGCGACTGCTCTTGGCCTCCAAGCGTGACTTCGGATTGGCCAGGCGCACGTACCAACTCCACCAGTTGTAGATCAACGCCACCGCACGTGCGCTCAATGCGCAACGCTCAATGTCTTGGGTGCTGTAGCCACCCCAACCCCACTGATTTTTGATCTCGTCAAAGCCGTTCTCACAATCGGCTCGGTCTCGATACAGTTGCCCAACTTGCACCAGATCGTAGTCGGCATTGCTGACCAGCACCGCGTACTCCCAGCTCTTGACGGGCTCGTTCTCGTCAATGAAGAACAGATCGATTTGATCCTTTTGTGTTTTGCTCTTTTGCTCCAACACCAGGTCCGTCTTGCGCTGGCGACGCATGACGATCACGCGCCGCTTGGTGCTCCAGCCCGACAGACGCAACCAATCTTCACAGCCCGTCCAGCCCTGTCCCATCTCGCTCCAGTTTTGGTGTCTCCACTGGCGTTTGATGAGTTGTTTGACGCCTGCGGTTTGGCGTAGCTTGAACAGGTAGGGTTGCTGGAGTTCTTCGAGCTGCAGCATCTCGCCCTGGCTGCCATAGGCACTGTCACCCCTGACCAGCTTGGGGCGTTGGTCTGCTGGCAGGCTTTCAAGCAATGCTTTGAGCCCGGACCGCCCGTAGGAAGGGCTGTGCTGGTTGCCCGCTTGTAGCTGCGCATCGAGTACCAGGCGCAGGTTGCCGATCCAGTAGGTGTGGATGGTGTGGCTGGGTCGTCCCGGCTTTTGCGGGTTGTAGCTCACCACGGCGCCTTCTTGGTGGCCATACAGCACTTTGACGGTGGTGTCACAGTCCAGTATCCAGCCGGTCTGGGTGGCGTTGGCGATGCTGTGGCGCAATTGGGCTTGCATCCATTGCTCGGCTTTGAGGGCTTGGGCTTGTTGGGCTGCGCGCTCCTCTTCGTTGTGCGCGGCCTTGGGCGCGGGGGCTATTGCCGCCAAGGCGCGGCGCAGGCTGTCGTCGCCGATGATTTTGTTCATGCCCAGCACTTCTTTGGCGACACCGTCACCGCGCAATGCGCCTATGTGGGCGTAGCGATCTTGTCCATTGAGGATGCCCAGCATCCAGGTGCCCAGCACA
>JBJTHI010000061.1:0-6508 GCA_046094425.1 Burkholderiales bacterium
GGGCCCCCACTTTGCCCAGCAGTTTGTGGGGCGAGTTTTTGGCTTTTTGCACCAATTTTTTCACTTGTTCGTCGGCCACCATTTAGGAAGCGGTGCTGTCGATGTAGCGTTGGGCCAAACGCAACAACTCGGCGCGCTCTAAGTTAAAGAGGAATTCTTTTTTGGCCGAGTCGCTGCTCGCTGATGCTTCAAGCTGCTGCAGCGCGGCGCTGACGCTGCCCGACTCCGCCGAAGCCTGGGCCGCACCCACCTTGCTGTCGTGGCTTTGCATGGTGGCGCATCCAGCCAGGAACGCCAATGAGCCCACGGCGATGGCGGTTGAAATTTTTCTCACATCCACTCCCTGTTGGTAACGATTTTGCGCCGTAATTTAACCTCAGCGGCTTACATCGACCACCCATCATTCAAGGGATCACACCTGTGCAGCTCTAAACTGCGGCCCATGGAATATTCAACCTTGTGTTTTGTAGGTGGCGGCAACATGGCCCAGGCTTTGGTAGGCGGGCAAATTCGCGCCGGTCGCAGCCCAGGGTCGATCTGCGTGGTCGATCCCAACCCAACGCAGCGCGAGCGCTTGCACCGAGAGTGGGGCGTTCAAACCCTGGCGCAAGCAGACGCATCGCTCACCCGTGCCAGCGCGGTGGTGTGGGCGGTCAAACCGCAAATGTTTGAGGCCGCCGCAGCGCCCTTGGGCCTGCAACTTCAGCATGTGCTGCACATCAGCGTGATGGCGGGCATTCCCTGCCGCGCTATTGAACGACTCACCGGCAGCCACCACGTCGTGCGCACCATGCCCAATACCCCTGCCTTGGTGGGCAAAGGCATCACCGGCGTTTTCGCAGGCGCTGCAGTGACTGAGGCGCAACGCCAGCAAGTGCGGGATCTACTCGCCCCCACGGGGGAACAGGTCTGGGTGGACAAGGAAACCGATTTGGATGCGGTGACGGCACTGTCAGGCTCTGGCCCCGCCTATGTGTTTTATTTCATTGAAGCCATGGTGCAGGCAGGCCTGGACATGGGGCTGTCCCTAGAACAAGGGCGGCAACTCGCATTGGCAACCTTCGCCGGTGCCACTGCGCTGGCCCAAGCCTCCAGCGAACCGGTGCAAACCTTGCGCGACCGAGTGACCTCCAAGGGCGGCACCACCCACGCGGCGATCAGCCGTATGGAAGAGGGGGGGCTGCAAACCTTGCTGATTCAAGCCATTCGTGCGGCAGAGCACCGCGCCGCCGAGTTGGGCGATGAGTTCGGGGGTTCGGCGCCAGTGTGAGCAGCAGGTCACGCTCTGCATGTGGGCCATGTCCACACCAACCGATGTCATGCAAAAGATGCATGGCAAACCGTGACAAACTCGCCGGCCATGCGCCTACAGTGCCGGTCAACGCGCACAGCAACGCTTTTTGACAAGCGCTCCTGCTGCTGTTTTGTTGACTTCTCTGGAGCTTCGCATGAGCAATTTGTCTTTCGTTTCTTCTCACCCAGACAGCCCTTGGCAGACCTATTTGTCCCAGGTTGATCGCGTACTGCCCTACCTCGGCCACCTGGCCCATTGGGGTGAAACACTCAAGCGCCCCAAGCGCACTTTGATCGTGGATGTGCCGATTGAAATGGACGACGGCACCGTGCGCCACTTCGAGGGCTACCGCGTGCAGCACAACCTCTCGCGCGGCCCCGGCAAAGGCGGTGTGCGTTTTCACCCTGATGTGACCTTGGAAGAAGTGATGGCGCTGTCGGCCTGGATGACGGTCAAGTGCGCCGGCGTGGGCCTGCCTTACGGCGGTGCCAAGGGCGGCATCCGTGTCGATCCCAAACAGCTCTCGCGCAAAGAGCTGGAGCGCATGACCCGCCGCTATACCAGCGAGATCGGCATCATCATTGGCCCGCAGCGCGACATTCCTGCGCCCGACGTGAACACCAACGGGCAAATCATGGCCTGGATGATGGACACCTACTCCATGAACACCGGCTCCACCGCCACCGGCGTGGTCACCGGCAAGCCCATCCACTTGGGCGGTTCACTCGGTCGCGTGAAAGCCACGGGCCGTGGGGTGTTTGTGACCGGCCGTGAAGCGGCCAGACGCATCGGCTTGAATTTGGAAGGTGCCAAAGTGGCGGTGCAGGGCTTGGGCAATGTGGGCAGTGCTGCGGTGGAGTTGTTCGTGGCCGCTGGCGCCAAACTCGTGGCCGTGCAAGACCACACCGGCACCTTGCACAACCCCAATGGCTTCGATTTCAACGAAGCCATGGCCGTCGTCAAGCGTGAAGGCGGCATTGGCGGCTACAAAAACGCCGAGAAAATTGACGGCGAAGCCTTCTGGGACGTGGACTGCGACATCCTGATTCCCGCCGCGCTGGAAGGGCAAATCAACACCGCACGCGCCAACCGCATCAAGGCCAAGCTGGTGCTCGAAGGTGCGAACGGCCCCACCTTGCCCGAAGCCGACGACGTGCTGGCCAGCCGCAATGTTCTGGTTGTGCCCGACGTGATCTGCAACGCCGGCGGCGTGACCGTGAGTTACTTTGAGTGGGTGCAAGACTTCTCTAGCTTCTTCTGGAGCGAAGAGGAGATCAATGTGCGCCTAGACAAAATCATGGTGGACGCGCTCAAGCACATTTGGAACACCGCCGACCGCCACAAAATTTCGCTGCGCACCGCCACGTTTGCGGTGGCTTGCGAGCGCATCTTGATTGCCCGAGAGGAACGCGGTTTGTATCCCTGATGCATTGAGTTTTGGCGGCGAACATCTTGTTCCCCGCCTTGTTCCAAACAAAGCCACCGCGCCTTACCACCGGTGGCTTTTTTACATCTGCGTTGTCACTGCTTCAGCAAAGAATCCAGCAGCACTCCCGCAAACACCGCCAACCCCAACCAGTGGTTCAAACGAAATGCCTGGAAGCAGCCCTCGCGCTCTCGGTCTTTGATCAAACCGTAGTGCCACAGCGCCAAACCCGCCGCCACTGCCAAGCCGACAAAGTAAGCCAAGCCTAAGGCGATCTGCACACCCACAGCAGCCCACACCGCCACATACAGCGCATAAAAAAGCATCACCGCCGCCACATCAAAACGGCCCAACGTGATGGCCGAGGTGTGGATGCCAATTTTTAAGTCGTCGTTACGATCCACCATCGCGTACTCAGTGTCGTAAGCCAACACCCAAAATAAATTCCCCAAGAGCAGCCACCACGCAATGGCAGGCACCTGGCCCACCACCGCCGAGAACGCCATCGGAATACCAAAACTAAACGCTACCCCCAGCACCGCCTGCGGCATGGACAAAAACCGTTTGGTGAAGGGGTAAACAACCGCCACCGCCAGCGCCGCAAAACTCCACAGAATTGTGGGCAGGTTGGTGGTGAGCACCAGCACAAAGGCCAACAAGGCCAGCACCGCGCCCACGATCAATGCTTCTTTCACACCGAGTGCGCCGCTGGTGACCGGGCGCTGCGCGGTGCGCTTCACGTGTTTGTCAAAGTTGCGATCCGCCACATCGTTCACCGCACAACCGGCGCTTCGCATCAGGAAGGTGCCCAGCACAAACACCGCCAGCAAATGCCAACCGGGAAAGCCGCCTGCCGCGATCCATAAAGCGGATAACGTGGGCCACAACAAGAGATAGGTGCCAGCGGGGCGGCTCCAGCGGATGAGGTCGAGATAGAGGGACAAGCGCGAGGGTGTGGCTGTATTCATTGGAGCTTCACTGGATCTTGCCCAACTATCGCAACCGCTTGGCTATCTTGTCGGTTGTTCTTAGGATGAACCGATGCACCCTTTCAACCAGCGTTTGGCTCCCGGGTGCTAACACCGGGCGCAGCTCGTCCAAGGCCACGTTCAATGCACCAGGAAGTTTTTTCGCAATCACTTGAGCACGGTCCAACACAAAGCCAGGCTTGATGTTCAGCTGTTCTGCCATGGTGCGTATGTGAGTGGCATCAATTCGGCCCGGCTCACTCTCGCCGCCAATCGACAGGGCGAATTCCTGTGACAGGCCTGGGTAGATGCGCGTACACATCAGGTCGTACAGTGGGGCGAGGCGCGTGCCTTCTTCGGGCCGACCGAGTATGGATAAATTCTTGGCGTGACTGTCGTTGTTACCGGTGTAGAGATTGAAGAATATCCAGTTCAACAAGTGGCGCAAATCCACCGCTGGCTGCGCGCTGTACTTTCGGATGAGCGTTGCGCAGATCTCGATGCCTGGGCCACCTTCTTTCTCGTATTTTTTCTCGGAGATGGTGCTGTGGAGTTGGCACATGTCGTACTGCACCAGACGCGCCAAGCGATTTCCTTGAGTCGCAATCCTGTCGAATCGCTTCACCACACAGGATCGCGTTGTGGGCTCATAGAACACCTCGGCTGTAGGTATGCCACAGTGCCTGGCCGTCAGCATCACAAAGGCTTCGTTGGCCGCCGAGTCCCAGACCTTGGCCAAGCGCCGTATGTCCGGTTTGAGAATGTGAGTGGAAGGCGAGGTGCCCAGAGGCAGCATGGGAATGTGGTTGTCGAAGATGGCGATTGCAGCTTTGTCTTGCGCTCCGGCGAGCGAGATGCGAGCACCTCTGCCCCGAATGTCGATGGCCGCCGCCGACTTTCTCTCAAGCATTGTCCGCAGGTCGCGCCAGGTGGTCGCTTGGTAAGAGGGAGCGGTGGGGGTTTGACCTGCGGGCAGCAGCACGAAGCCGCCCGCTGTGTCGCCCGCCACTTCGAGCAACAGTGAAAAAAGCGTCGAAGATTTTTTCTGCTCGGCAATGTAGTGTCGCAGCTCTCCTTCGGGCAGTAGGTTCTCGAAGAAGGCCTGCACTGCGTTTTCGCTGTGACGCCCGCTTGCCAGCGGCACCATGGCCAGCGGCATGGATTCGCCGCGCCCCAACCAGGATTCCGTGTACTCGAATGTCAGCGGCGAGGTGTCATGTACAGAACCGACATGCTCTTCGCCGAAGAACACATCAAGGTGCGACGGACGTGGGTTCACAGCGCTCGCCCGGATTTGCGCCTGACCACCATCTCCAGGCCCAGCAAGTCCATCACGTGCAGAACCTTCTGTAACTGAAGCGTGGGCTTGCCACGCTCAAGCTCTACGATGAATCGGTTGCCGGTGTTGCCTAAGCCGGCCAAGTCCAGTTGGTTCAGCGCGATCTGCTTTCGCTGCAAGCGGATCAACGCGCCGAGCGTTTCGGTGGAGTCGATCACGGCTTCGTTGCGGAGCTGCTCCGCAACTGGCGGCGAGTTGATTCTTGAGCGCATGGTGAACTCCTCATCAATTACCTACCGGTAACTTTAATGGGTTTTCCTACATTCATCAGCAACAAGTTACTCATCGGTAATTTATCGCCAAAAACCAAGCCGCAGAGCTGAAAAATTACCGAAAGGTAACTTTTACCCCTCCAGCCGTCTCTGAAACACCAAGCCCGCATGCTCACGCAGCGCGTGGAATTTGATTTTGGGCCAGTTGGCTTCGATGGCGCGCAGTTCGGGGGCGTATTCGACGAGTACGGTGGGTGCATCCACTGCGTCGTAGGCCACACGGTGGGAATTGGCGTCGATGAAACGTTTGAGTTCGCGTTCGTCCGCCGCTGCACCTTCGCCGGTGTCGGCGGTCACCCAACGCGCCACCTGGAAGCGGCTGGGCAGGATGCGCGCTTTGCAAGCGTATTCGTGCTCCAAACGATGGGCGACGACTTCAAATTGCAGTTGACCCACAGCACCGAGCAGCAGCACTGTGCCCGCCAAAGGGCGGAAGACTTGAATCGCACCTTCTTCACCCAGCTGCGTGAGGCCCGCTTTGAGTTGTTTGGTTTTCAGCGGATCGGCCACTTCCACCGAGCGGAACATTTCGGGGGCGAAGAAGGGCAGGCCGGTGTATTGCAGGGCTTCGCCTTCGGTGAGGGTGTCGCCCAGTTGCAGCACGCCGTGGTTGGGAATGCCGATGATGTCGCCGGCATAGGCTTCATCCAACAACTCGCGGCGTTGGCTCAAGAAACTCACCACCGAATTGGGCCGCAACTCTTTGCCCGAGCGCACCACCTTGAGCCGCATGCCGCGCTGGAAGTGGCCCGAGGCCACGCGCAAAAAGGCAATGCGGTCGCGGTGGGCGGGGTCCATATTGGCTTGAATTTTGAAAACCACGCCGGTGAACTTGGGCTCGTCGGGCCGCACCACACGCTGGATGGACGCCCGCTCGCCGGGCGGCGGGGCCAGGTCCACCAGCGCGTCCAGCACCTCACGCACGCCGAAGTTGTTCACGGCGGAGCCGAAGAACATCGGCGTTTGTTTTCCGGTGAGGAAAGCGTCTTTGTCAAAGGGGGGAGCCGCGTCGGTGAGCAGTTCAATTTCGCCCTGGGCTTGTTCGTACTGCATGCCAAAACGCTCGGCGTAAGCGGGGTTGTTCAAGCCTTGCAAAATTTCATCGTCGTTATGGTTGCGGTCTTCACCCGGGCTGAACACGCGCATTTGTTCTTCGCGCAAATCCATGACCCCATGAAACGCCTTGCCCATGCCCACCGGCCAGGTGAA